>NZ_JACESD010000025.1:0-42081 GCF_013911995.1 Euryhalocaulis sp. | reverse complement strand
CAGCGCGGATGTTGTCGAGGCGTTGAAGTAGAGCTTCCTCTCCCCCGGGTGGGGAGAGGATCGAGGAGTGGGGCGGTCAAATTTCCGGGTTGGTGGACGTGTTAGACGCCCCCCTCACCCTAACCCTCTCCCCACGAGGGGGAGAGGGGATTAGTGTTGTGGAGAGGCTAGTTCGACTCTTCCATGTCTCCGCCGGCGTCCTCCGTTTCCGGAACCTCCAGCCCGGTGAAGTGGGCGAGGAAGGCGAGCTGGTCGGAATATTCCTCGATCAGCTTGGATTTCGGCTTGCCTGAGCCGTGGCCGGCGCGGGTTTCGATCCGGGCGAGGACGGGCTGGCCGTCAGCCGGGATGTCGCCGCCCTGAGCGGCCTGCAGCCGGGCGATATATTTGAAGGTGTGGCCCGGCACGACGCGGTCGTCCGTGTCCGCCGTGGTGGCCAGGATCGCCGGATAGTCCGCGTCCGCATCGATATTGTGATACGGCGAATAGGCGTAGAGCGTCTCGAAATCGTCGGCGACGCCTGGATCGCCGTAATCGTCGGTCCAGAAGCGGCCGGCGGTGAACTGGTTGAAGCGCAGCATGTCCATCACGCCCACGGTCGGCAGGCCGACCGCCATCAGGTCCGGGCGCTGATTAACCACCGCGCCGACCAGCAGGCCGCCATTGGAGCGGCCATGAACGCCGAGCTGTTCGGAGGTCGTGATCCCTTCGGCGATCAGATACTCGCCGGCGGCGATGAAATCGTCGAACACGTTCTGCTTGTTATCCAGCCGGCCGGCGTCGTGCCATTCCTTGCCGTACTCCCCGCCGCCGCGAATATTCGCGTTGGCGAAGACCCCGCCCATGTCCATCCATGTCAGGAATTGCGGGAAGAAGCGGGAGGTATAGGAGATGTTGAAACCGCCATAGCCATAGAGCAAAGCCGGGCGGGGCTCATCCAGTTCGATGTCGGCCCGGCGGGCGATGAACATCGGGATCTCCGCGCCGTCCTTCGACTCGTAGAAGACCTGTTCGATGACATAATCGTCCGGATCATAGGGCAGGTCCGGGGCGAACAGTTCCTCGCTCTCGCCGGTCTCCACATTATAGCTGTAGATGGTTTCCGGGCGGCGGAAGCTCTGGAAGGCGTAGAAGGTTTCCGGATCGCCGTACTTGCCGTTGAAGCCGGAAGCCTCGCCAAGGCCCGGCAGGTCGACCTGGCCTTCCCAAACGCCGTCCATGGCGTAGACCAGAGCCGCGCTTTTCGCATCGATCAGATATTCGGCGATGATCCTGTCGCCAACCACCGAGGCGTCAATCAGCGTATTTTCGCTTTCCGGCACAATCTCGGCGGAGACGGTCTGCTCGCCATTGGGCACGACCGCGATGATCTTGCCTCTGGGCGCGCCGCGATTGGTGCGGAAATAGAGACGGTTATTGGCCGAACCGATAAGGGCGAACTCGTCCTTGAACCCGCCGAACAGCTTGAAGAATTCGGCGTCGGGCTGGCCAACGCGGCGGATCATGATCTCGTATGCCTCGTCCGTGCCTTTCGAGGCGGTGACGACGATCCATTCGCCATCATCGCTGATTTCGGCCGACAGGCTGACATCGGGTTCTTCGGGACGGTCATAGATCAGCGTGTCATCCGCCTGACCGTCGCCCAGTTCGTGGAAATAGACCTTGTGGTCGTAATTCAGGTTCTGGAATTTCGCGCCTTCTTCCGGGGCGGGATAGCGGCTGTAATAGAAGCCCGATCCGTCCGGCGCCCAGTCGAGCCCGGAGAACTTGATCCACTCGACCGTGTCGGACATCACCTCGCCGGTTTCCACGTCCAGCACCTTTGCCGTGCGCCAGTCCGTTCCGCCGTCCTGGATCGTGTAGAGCAGTTGCGAGCCGTCGGGGGAGGGCTTGATTTCGGCCAAGGCGATGGTGCCGTCATCGGACCACTCATTGGGGTCGATCAGTTCGCGCGGTTCGGCGCCGGCCTCGTCCATCACGTAGAGGACGGACTGGTCCTCGCCCTCGCTGCGTTTGCGGAAGAAGATGCGTCCGCCCTTCTTCTCGGCCAGCGAGTAGGCGTCGAAATCCCAAAGCGCGGTCATGCGGCCGGCGATGGCTTCGCGCCCGCCAATGGAATCCAGGAAGGCGTTGGTGAATTCGCTCTCCGCCTGCACCCAGGCGGCGACGTCGGCGCTCTCGCGCACGTCATCTTCCAGCCAGCGATAGGGGTCGGCGACGCTGGTACCGTGATAATCGTCCGAAACGTCCACCGTGCGGGACTGCGGGTAGGGCGTTCCGGCCTCCTGCGCGGCGGCGGCCAGCGGCAGGGTCAGGACAGTCAGAAAGGCTATGGCGCGCATCAAATGCGTCTCCCCATCCAGGTTGTTATTGGCAGCTTGCGCGCAATCTAGAGCCAATGGGCCGTGGCGCAAAATGACGCATCGGTAAGGTCTTGCCCTTAACGTAAGCGTTAGGTAGGCTCCGCCGCGATGACTGCCCAAACCTATAGCATTTCCCAGCTCGCCGCCGAATTCGGCATTACGCCGCGCGCCTTGCGCTTTTACGAGGATCGCGGCCTTCTCAAGCCCGCGCGGTCCGGTCAGAACCGGGTCTATTCGGCCGCCGACCGGGCGCGCCTCGCCATTATCCTGCGGGGAAAGAGCGTCGGGTTTACGCTGGAGGAAATCCGGGAATTGCTGGATCTCGACCAGCTTGAGGGGCTGAAGACCCAGATGCGCGAGGCGCATCGCCGGTTGGAACAGCGCATCGACGACCTGAAACAGCGCCGCAAGGATATTGATGCGGCGATCGACGAGCTGAAAGCCGGTTGCGAGTGGCTGGAAACCAAGCTGGCCGACAAGGAGCCGCCGGAGGAGCTGAAACGCTCCGCCCGCGCATTCGAGGCGCTGGCCAAGGCGCGGCTTGAATCGGATCTTGCCACGATGGGCTCGAACTAGAGAATTTTCTTAAACGCCGGGTCGCCCCTGCCGGCGGCGCGATTGCGATTAACAGGGGAAGACACGCCATGCCGATGTACAAAGCGCCCGTTCAGGAAATGAAATTCCTGATGAGCGAGGTCCTGGACCTCGACAAATATTCCAATCTTCCGGGCTTTTCCGACGCCACGTCCGATCTGCGCGACGCGATCCTGGACGAAGGCGCGAAGTTCGCGGAAGGCGTGGTCGCCCCCCTGAACCGCGTCTCCGACACGCAGGGCTGCGCCTATAATGGCGACGACCATTCGGTGAAGACGCCGGACGGCTTCAAGAACGCCTATGACACGATGAGCCAGAATGGCTGGATGGGGCTGGGCTTCCCGGCCGAGCACGGCGGGCAGGGCCTGCCGGGCGTGCTGTCCATCGCGGTCAGCGAAATGGTGTCGTCCGCCTGCATGGCGTTCGGCATGTATCCGGGTCTGACCGCGGGCGCGGCGGAAGCGCTGCTGTCCGGGGGCACGCAAGAGCAGATCAAGAAATATGTGCCCAACATGGTCTCCGGCCAGTGGGGCGGCACGATGAACCTGACCGAGCCGCACTGCGGCACGGATCTGGGGATGCTGAAATCCAAGGCCGTCCCGAACGGCGATGGCTCCTATTCCATCACCGGCCAGAAGATCTGGATTTCCTCCGGCGAGCACGACCTGGCCGAAAATATCGTCCACCTGGTGCTGGCCCGGATCGAAGGCGCGCCGAAGGGCACGAAAGGCATTTCGCTGTTCGTGGTGCCGAAATTCCACGTCAATGACGACGGCTCGCTCGGCGATCGCAACGATGTCTATTGCGGCGGCCTTGAAGAGAAGATGGGCATTCACGGCAACGCCACATGCGTCATGAATTATGAGGGCGCGAAGGGCTGGCTGGTCGGCGAGGAGAACAAGGGCCTGAAGGTCATGTTCATCATGATGAACCGCGCGCGCATCGGCACTGGTCTGCAGGGTCTGGCGCAGGCGGAGGTCGCCTATCAGAACGCCGCCGAGTTCGCCCGCGACCGCGTGCAGGGCCGCGCGCTGACCGGCCCGAAATACCCGGACAAGCCGGCCGATCCGATCATCGTCCACCCGGACGTGCGCCGCATGCTGATGGATCAGAAAGCCTTTGTGGAAGGCGCGCGGGCGTTCGCCCTGTGGGTCGCGCTTTACGGCGATCTGGAAGAGCACGCAGAGGATGACGAGACCCGCCGCAAGGCCGGCGACTACATGGCGCTGATGACGCCGGTGGTGAAAGCCTTCCTGACCGGCAAGGGCTTCGACTCCGTCTCGCAGGCCGTGCAGGTGCATGGCGGCATGGGCTATGTGGAGGAAACGGGCGTCGCCCAGTTCCTGCGCGATAGCCGGATTTCCATGATCTATGAGGGCACGAACGGCGTTCAGGCGCTGGACCTGGTCGGCCGCAAGCTGGCCATGGAGGGCGGCCGCCCGATCTTCACCTTCCTGGAAGAGCTGGACGCGTTCGCCGCCGAGCATGAAGGCGACGAGGCGATGCGCCCGTTCGTCGAGGGCGTGAAAACGTCCAAGGAACGGCTGTCGCAAGGCGTGAACTGGCTGATGGAGAACGGCTTGACCGACTTCAACAATGCCGGGGCCGCCAGCCACGATTTCCTGGAGCTCTTCGGCTACACGGCGCTGGCCTATATGTGGGCGAAGATGGCCAAGACCGCGCTGGCCAAGGCCGGCGGCGGCGATCCTTTCTACGACACGAAACTCAAGACCGGGCGCTATTTCGTGGCCCGGATGCTGCCCGAGACCGAAACGCTGCTGGCCAAGGTGAAGGCCGGGGCGGAGCCGGTCATGGCGCTGGAAGCGGAGGCCTTTTGATGTCCCTGAACGTGCTGAGCAATCCCCGTCCCGACTGGCTGGACCAGGAGGACGTGAACATCTTCGAGGACGCGGTGCGCGGCTTCATCGAAAAGGAAGTCCTGCCGAACGGCGAACGCTGGGAGAAGGAAGGCAAGGTCGACCGCGAGGTCTGGAACAAGGCCGGCGAGGCCGGGATCCTGGTTCCCGCCTGTCCTGAGGAATATGGCGGCGCCGGCGGCGACTGGCGCCATGACTATGTGTTCCACATGGCGGTGGCCGAGATGGGCGTCGATGGCTGGGGCGCCTCGCTGCACAACTCCATCGTGGCGCCTTATGTCTGGGAATACGGCACGGACGGGCAGAAGGAAAAGCTGCTGCCCAAGCTGGTCTCCGGCGAATATGTCGGCGCCATCGCCATGTCCGAGCCCGCCGCCGGGTCCGACCTGCAGGGCATCAAGACGACCGCGGTGAAGGACGGCAACGGCTATCGCCTGAACGGCCAGAAAACCTTCATCACCAATGGCGGCACGGCGAACTTTGTCGTGGTGGTCGCCAAGACCGACCCGAGCGAGGGCGCGAAAGGCACCTCGCTGTTCCTGGTGGAAACGGACGAACTGGAAGGCTTCAAGCGCGGGCGCATGCTCGACAAGGTCGGCCTGAAGGGTCAGGACACGGCCGAGCTGTTCTTCGACAATTGCTTCCTGCCGGCCGACAGCCTGCTGGGCGAAGTCGAGGGACAGGGCTTCATCCAGCTGATGGAGCAGCTGCCGCAGGAGCGCCTGCAGATCGCGGTCCAGGGCGTGGGCATGATGAAGCGGGCGCTGGCCGAGACCATCGCCTACGTCAAGGAACGCCACGCCTTCGGGAAGCCGGTGATCGCGTTCCAGAACACCCAGTTCAAGCTTGCCGAGATGAAGACCAAGGCGACCATCGCCGAGAGCTTCTGCCACGACTGCTCAAAACGGCTGCTGGAAGGAACCCTGGATGCGGCGACGGCGTCGATGGCCAAGTACTGGGTCACGGACACGCAATGCGAAGTCATCGACGAATGCGTGCAGCTTCACGGCGGATACGGCTATATGAACGAGTATCCGGTCGCCCGGATGTGGCGCGACGCCCGCGTCCAGCGCATCTATGGCGGCACCAACGAGATCATGAAACTGCTGATTTCGAGGACGCTGTGAACCCTGAAGTCCTCCGCAAGCTGCCCAAGCCCAAGCTGGCCGATTTGCTCGGCTGGAAGTTCGAGTCGTTCGACGCCGAGAAGGGCGAGCTGACGCTGAGCTTTGTGGGGCGGGAGGACTTCACCAACCCGACCGGCAATGTCCAGGGCGGCATGCTGGCCGCCATGATGGACGACACGATGGGGCCGGCCATGGTGATCGTTTCAAACGGCGAGAAATTCGCCCCGACCATCGACTTGCACACCCATTTCCTGCGGCCCGTGAAACCGGGCCCCATCACGGTGAAGGCGCGCGTGACCCAGATGGGCCGCACCATCGCTTTCGGCGAATCCGAACTGTTCGATTCCCGCGGCCGCCTGTGCGCCCGGGCGACCTGCAGCTCCGCCGTGATGCCTTTGCAGAACAATACCCCCGAGACACTGGAGGCCTCCGCATGACCAAGGCTTATATTTACGACGCCGTGCGCACGCCGCGCGGCAAGAAGAAGAACGGCGCGCTGCACGAGATTACGGCGCTGTCCCTGTCCACCCAGATGCTGGAAGCGATCCGCGACCGGAACGAGCTGGACACGTCCAAAGTGGACGACGTCGTGCTGGGCTGCGTCTCGCCGGTGGGCGAGCAGGGCGCCGATATCGCCCGCGCCTCGGTCATCAACGCTGAGTACGCGCAGACGACAGCGGGCGTGCAGATCAACCGCTTCTGCGCTTCCGGCCTGGAAGCCACCAACATGGCGGCGGCCAAGGTGATGTCGGGCGAGGCCGATTTCGCCATCGGCGGCGGCGTGGAATCCATGAGCCGCGTGCCCATGGGCTCCGACGGCGGCGCGATGATGTCCGACCCGGAGATGAGCTTCGACCATTACATGGTCCCGCAGGGCATCTCTGCCGACCTGATCGCCACCAAGTACGGCTTCTCCCGCGATGACGTGGACGCCTATGCGGTGGAGAGCCAGAAGCGCGCGGCCAAGGCCTGGGACGAGGGCCGGTTCAAGAACTCCATCGTTCCGGTGAAGAACCAGCTGGGCCTGACCCAGCTTGACCATGACGAGCATATGCGCCCGGATTCCGACATGCAGTCGCTGGGGTCGCTGAACCCGTCCTTCCAGGGGCTGGCGGAATTTGCGGGCCTCGATAGCGTGGCCATCCAGCGCTACCCGGAAGTCGAGGCGATCAACTACGTCCATACGCCGGCCAACTCCTCGGGCATCGTGGACGGCGCCGCGGCGGTACTGGTCGGGTCCAAGGACGCCGGCAAGGCGGCGGGCCTGAAGCCCCGCGCCCGGATCAAGGCGATGGCCTCCATCGGCTCCGAACCGACGATCATGCTGACCGGCCCGGTGACGGTGACCCAGAAAGTGCTCGACAAGGCCGGCATGAAGGCCAAGGACATCGATATCTGGGAGCTGAACGAGGCGTTCGCCTCTGTCGTCCTGCGCCTGATGCAGGCCTATGACATCGACCACGACAAGATGAACGTGAATGGCGGCGCCATCGCCATGGGCCACCCGCTGGGCGCGACCGGGGCGATGATCCTGGGCACCGTCCTCGACGAGCTGGAGCGCACGGGCAAGGAAACCGCCCTTGTGACGCTCTGCGTCGGCGGCGGCATGGGCACCGCGACGATCATCGAGCGGGTGTAACCCCATGGCGGGCCGGAAAGACACAAACGACGAGCAACGCGAACGTCAGCAGGCCGCCTTCCAGCGTGGCCTGCCCATCGGGATCGGCGTGGGCATTGCGATTGGTGTGTCGTTCGGCCTGCTGTTTGGCTTGATGTTGGACAATCTCGCGCTGGGCGTGGCGATGGGGCCGGCCCTTGGCTTGGGGATCGGCATCGCGCTGTCCCCCGCCTTCGGCGCGCAACTGATTGAGAAAGACCGCCCGACGGGCGGAAAGGACGAGACAGATGAATAATTTCACCATCGACATCGACAATGACGGCATCGCGCTGGTCACGTTCGACGTGCCGGGCCGGTCCATGAACACGCTGACCAATGAAGTGATTGGCGAGATCGACGAACTGGCCGAGAAGATCGCCAGCGACGACGCCATCAAGGGCGCGGTGATCACGTCCGGCAAGGCGTCCGGCTTCTGCGCCGGGGCCGATCTTGGCGAAATGGGCGGCGGCCTGTTCGGCGGGTCCGGCGCCGCCAAGTCGGAAGACGAGCTGAAACAGGAAATCTTCGACAGCGCCTTCCGTCTGAACAAGACGCTGCGCGGTCTGGAAACCTGCGGCAAGCCGATCGCCGCGGCCATCAACGGCCTGGCGCTGGGCGGCGGGTTCGAGATCACGCTGGCCTGCCATTACCGCGTGGCCGCGAATGACAATCCGAAGCTGAAAGTCGGCCTTCCCGAAGCCATGGTCGGCGTCCTGCCGGGCGGCGGCGGCACGCAGCGCCTGCCGCGCCTTGTCGGGGCGATGAACGCCTTTGACCTGATGCTGCAGGGCAAGCAGATCCGCGTGGAGAAGGCCGCGGAGCTGGGCCTGGTGGACACTGCGCCGGGCGATCAGATCGTCCAGAAGGCCAAGGACTGGGTGAAAGCCAATCCGGAGGCCAAGGCGCCGTGGGACCAGGACAAGTTCAAGATTCCGGGCGGCGGACCTTACCATCCGTCCGGCGCGCAGGTTTTCATGGGCGCGGCCTCCATGCTGCGCAAGAATACCTGGGGCAATTACCCGGCCCAGCGCTTCATCCTGTCCTGCGTCTATGAGGGCCTGCAGCTGGATATCGATTCCGGTCTGCGGATTGAGAGCCGGTATTTCGCCAAGCTGCTGATGCGCCCCGAAAGCCGCAACATGATCCGCTCCATCTTCCTGTCCAAACAGGCGCTGGAGAAGGGCGCGGCGCGCCCGGCGGGTCAGGAGTCCAAGAAAATCAAGAAGATCGGCGTCGTCGGCGCGGGCTTCATGGGCGCGGGCGTGGCCAATGTCTCCGCCCAGGCCGGGATCGAGGTCATCCTGATCGACAAGGACCAGGACGGCGCGGACCGCGGCTACCAGCATATCGAGAAGGACCTGGCCAAGCGCGTCGAGCGCAAGAAGATGACCGAGGAGAAAAAGGCCGAGATACTGGGCCGCGTTACCGCGACCACGGACTATTCCGGCCTGAAGGACGCGGACATCGTGGTCGAGGCGGTCTTCGAGGCGCGCGACGTCAAGGAGCCGGTGATCAAGAAGATCTACGAGTCGGTCGGCCCGGACACGATTGTCGGGTCCAATACCTCGACCCTGCCGATCTCCTCGCTGGCCGAATACGGCGCCGATCAGGACCGCTTCATCGGCGTGCACTTCTTCTCGCCGGTCGAGAAGATGATGCTGGTCGAGCTGATCAAGGGCGACAAGACGGGCGACAAGGCGATCAGCGTCGCCATCGATTTCGTCGCCCAGATCAAGAAGACCCCGATCGTGGTCGAGGATACGCGCGGCTTCTACGCGAACCGTTGCGTCATGCGCTATATCCAGCAGGGCATGCATATGCTGGAGGAAGGCTATCTTCCCGCGCTGATCGAGAACGGCTCGAAGATGGCCGGCATGCCGGTGGGGCCGCTTTCCCTTCAGGACGAGGTCGCCATCGATCTTGGCTACAAGGTGCTGCAGGCCACCAAGAAGGATATGGGCCCGGAGGCGGCCGACGGTCCGACCGAGCGCATCCTGACGGTGATGTACGAGGCCGACCGCATGGGCCGCAAGAACGGCAAGGGCTTCTATATCTATCCGGAAGGCGGCAAGAAACGTCTCTGGGAAGAGCTGGACCAGTTCGCCAAGGACGGCGTGCTGCCGGAGAAGAAACAGCCCTCCACGGACCTGATCCGCGACCGCGTCCTGTATTCGCAGGCCATCGAGGCGGCGCGCTGCATGGAAGAGGGCATCGTGGACGATCCGCGGGAAGCCGATGTCGGCTCCATCCTCGGCTGGGGCTATGCGCCTTTCACGGGCGGCGTGCTGAGCTTCATCGATACGGTGGGAACGGAAGCCTTCGTGAAACGGGCCGATGAGCTGGAAGCCAAGTATGGCGATCCGTTCGAGGTTCCCGAGCTTCTGCGCGAGATGGCCGGCAAGGGCGAGACCTTCTATGGCCGCTTTGGCCGCGACGAGAAGAAGGCGGCCTGACCCGTGTCCGGCAAGGGCAGGGACGTCATGCCGCCTGACGAGGAGTTGGAGGAGGGGCTCGACGAGTCCTTCCCCGCCTCCGATCCGCCCACGGCGACGGCGCCCGGTTCAGACCGGGACGACCCCGCGCCGGGTGATGAGGAAGAATGAAGAAAGGCCGGGCGCACACGCCCGGCCTTTTTCCTTGCGGTGATATGCAGACAGGCGCGCGGCCGATGGAGCCTTTTGGGCGACGATGCGTTCAACCGGTGAACAAAAACCGCCCCGAAGGAGGCTCGATCCATGAGTGATCCGAAGAAACCCAAGGACGACAAGTCCCGCGAAGAAGAGATCGACGAAAGTCTCGACGAGACGTTCCCGGCGTCCGATCCGCCGAGCTATATGCCGCCCGCGCCGGACGATCCCGACGAAGAGGACGACAAGAAAAAGAAGAAGGACTAGGGCCTAGTCCTTTTTATCCTTGTCGCGACCGAACATGCCGCCGAACACGTCTGAAAGCGTGTTCGGCGTTCGCGTATTGCGCTGCTGACGCTTTTCTTCCTTCGAACGCTGAAGGTATTCGCCTTCCTCGCCCGGCTTTTTCGGGTCCAGCGCGCCGCCGATAAAATCACCGAACAGCGGAATATCGTCGACCAGACGGTCGTCATAGACATTGCAGTCGCGCATGACGCGATAGATTTCCGCGTCCGCGCCGCCGGTCGTGAAGGTCAGGCGGATGGGATCGCCGCGATCCTTCTGCGCCTCGATGAACAGGCGGCGGCCCTTGATCATCCGCCAGGCAAAGGTTTCGGGGTTCGGGGCGACCAGCATGGCGCGGTCATCCTCGGCGGCGTACCAGGTCTCGGTCACGATCTCCCCGTCATCGACGCGGTAGCGCACCGGCGTCGCGGCGGCGGCGATATATTGCGGGAAGCTGACCGCGGCGGACAGGCCCTGAAAGGCGTCGCAACGGACCTGAACGCGAATGCGGTTCAAACCCTCCGACTGTTCGGTCCAGGCGACGGTGGACAGGGAGTCGTCGAAATTGTCGTAATTCCGGTCGTAATCCCAGTCGTCGGTAACCACGGGAACCGCGGCGGCGGAGCCGGCGGAAAGCAAAAATGCGGCGAAAGCCATGCGTAGCGTGGTCATTGGCAAACAGTCCAAGTCTTAAAAGTCATGTCCCCTGTGCGCCCTCTTTAGAGGAGGAAAGCGCATTTCGCCAAGAGGCGATGGCTGCGTCAGCCTTTCCGCGCGCGCGGATGAGCGCGGTCATAGACCGACATCAGGCCCGCTGCGTCAATTTCCGCATAGACTTGCGTGGTCGACAGGCTGGCATGGCCCAGCAATTCCTGAATGGTGCGGAGATCGCCGCCGCCGGCCAGAAGGTGGGTGGCGAAGGCGTGGCGCAGGGCGTGCGGGGTGGCGCTGTCCGGCAGGCCCAGCTGGCCGCGCAGGTTCTGCATCAGGCGCTGGGCCTGACGCGGGTTCAAGGGCCCGCCGCGGGCGCCGCGGAACACGGGCTGCTCGCCGTCCAGCGCATAGGGGCATTTATTTTCATAGTCGGCCACGGCGTCGCGGGCGGCCTTCAGGACCGGCACGACGCGCGCCTTGCCGCCCTTGCCGGTGACGCGGATCGCCTCGCCCAGGGGCAGGTCCGCGCCGGTCAGGGACAGGGCCTCCGATATGCGCAGGCCCGCGCCGTATAAAAGCGTGATCAGGGCGGCGTCCCTCGCGGCGATCCACTGCGTGACGGTCTGGTCCGAGGCCGCCTCGATCAGTTCCCGCGCGGCGGCGGGGCTGACCGGGCGCGGCTTGGACCGGGCGAACCGGGGGGCGCGGAGATCGTTGAGGCCATCCGCCTTTACGCCCAGCCGCCGCACGGCGAAGCGCACGAAAGCGCGGATCGAGGAGACTTGCCGCGAAAGCGAGCGCGTGGACAGCGGGTCCGGACCGGAGCGGCGTCTGGCGAGATAGGCGCGAACGTCACGCGCCTCCAGCCTTGCGACCGCGCCAAGCGTCACCGGCCCGCCAAGATGATCCCGCAGGAAAGCGAAGAAGGCGGAGAGATCCGAGAGATAGGCGTCGACGGTTTTCGGGCTGAGGCGGCGTTCGTCCCGAATATGCGTCACGAAACGCGACAGCGCCTCTTCCGCGGAAAGATCTAGCGCGACAGCCATTCCCCCAGCCTGCGCTCCAGAACGCGGGCGAGGAAATTGAGCAGCTCGGTGCCGTTATCCTCGCGGAAAGTCTCGGGATCGAGCGAGCCAAGGGCCATCAGGCCGCGGCGGCCATTGATGTCCAGGCGGATGATCGCCTCGGACCGCAGGCGGTCGGTGTCGTCGCCGAAGATGACGCGCGCGCCGCGGCCCATGCGGCCCAGACGCTCCCACCGGCTGACGCCGATGGTCGATTCGATCAGGCCGGCCTCGGCGGACATGATGGAGGCGCCATCGGAAACCGGCAGGTCCTCGACCAGCACTTTCGCGCAATCCACGCCCAGCGCGCCGCGCAGCATCCAGCTGAGACGCTCATCGGCTTCCTCGGCCGATTCGGCGCTCATCAGGGTCAGCACGACGGCGTGAACCTGCGACTGCACGGCCAGATTGGCGCGGGCGGTTTCCACAATCGCCTGATGCGTGTCGGCCATGCGGCGGGCGCGTTCCTGAATCTGGGCCACGCGCGCGGCTTCCAGATCAACCACATTCCCCCCGGCCCGGCGCGCCAGCGCGTTCAGGTCCGAATCCTCGGTCAGCCAGTGCGGGTTTTCCAGCAGCACGGACTTGACCAGCTCCAGCGCCTCGTCATCGGATGGGCGCGGAAGAGTATTGAGATCACCATTCATGACAGCGACCCTAAACGACGAGGCGTTAAAGAAGCGCCAAGCCGATCGGAGAAAACCGCTTAAAGCGCGGATACTTTTCCCGATGCCGCTGCCAGAACCCTTTGATTATGCGATTCCGGAAGGGATGAACCTGACTGCAGGCGATGTGGTGATCGCCCCCTTGTCCGGCCGGTCGCAGCGCGGCGTGGTCTGGGAGGTGGTTCCCGATGAGGGCGAACGGGCGCTGAAGGCCGTCGAATCGCGGCAGGACGCGCCGCCGCTGACCGATGAATTACGGGCGTTTCTGGACTGGTCGGCCCGCTACACCGTGCATCCGCCGGGGGTTTTCCTGCGCATGGCGCTGCGCCATCGCGATTCCGCCGGCGAGCCGCGCACGCAGGATGTGTTCGAACCGACGGGTCAGACGCCGCCGCGCGCCACCGAGGCCCGCGCCGCCGTGCTGGCCGAGGCGGCGGCGGACGCGGGAACGGCGGCCGATCTGGCCCGGCGCGCCGGGGTGAGTCCGGGCGTGGTGACGGGTCTGGAGAAGGCGGGGGCGCTGCGCCGGGTCAAACGGCGGCTGGATCCGCCCTTCGATATTCCCGATCCCGACCGCAGCGGCATGAATCTGACAGACGGGCAGAAGCGCGCGGCGGACGAGCTGGTGTCTCTGGTGAAACGGGACGCCTACGCCCCGGTGCTGCTGGACGGGGTGACCGGGTCGGGCAAGACGGAAGTCTATTTCGAGGCGATCGCCGAGGCGCTGCGCCGCAGCGACAGCGCGCAATGCCTGGTCCTGTTGCCGGAAATCGCGCTGACACAGGCGGTGACGCGCCGCTTCGCGGAGCGGTTCGGGGCCGCGCCGGCCGTCTGGCATTCCGATGTCAGCCAGGTGGAGCGGCGGCGAGTCTGGCGGGAAGTGGCCAAGGGACGGGCGAGGATCGTTCTGGGCGCGCGTTCGGCGCTGTTTCTGCCCTTCACCGATCTCAAGGCGATCGTGGTCGATGAGGAGCATGACGGCTCCTACAAGCAGGATGACGGGGTGGTCTATAACGCCCGCGACCTGGCGGTGGCGCGGGCGAAATTCGCAGGCGCGTCGGCCATTCTGACGTCCGCCACGCCGTCCCTGGAGACGCTGGTGAACGCGCGGCGGGGGCGGTACGCGCATGTGCAGCTGCCGTCCCGGCCCGGCGCGGCGACGCTGCCTCAAACCGAGGCGATCAATCTGCGCGAGCAGCCGCCCGAGCGCGACCACTGGCTGTCGCCGGCTCTGGTCAAGGCGGTGGCCGAGACGTTGGAGCGGGGCGAGCAGAGCCTGCTGTTCCTGAACCGGCGGGGCTATGCGCCGCTGGTCATCTGCCAGGCGTGCGGCCACCGCATGACCTCGCCCGAGACCGATTCATGGCTGGTCGAGCACCGCTACACGGGAAGGCTGGTCTGTCACCTGACCGGGTTTTCCATGCCCAAGCCGAAAACCTGCCCGGAATGCGGGGCCGAAGACACGCTGCGCCCGGTGGGGCCGGGCGTGGAGCGCATCGAGGAAGAGGCGAAAGCGCGCTTCCCGGAGGCGCGCGTGGAGACGTTTTCGTCCGACAGCGCGCAGGCGCCGGGCGAGGTGCGGCGGCTGGTCAGCCGGATGGAGGCGGGCGAGATCGATATTCTGGTCGGCACCCAGATCGCCGCGAAAGGGCATAATTTCCCGAATCTGACGCTGGTCGGCGTGATCGACGCCGATCTTGGGCTGAAGGGCGGGGATTTGCGCGCCGCGGAGCGCACCTATCAGCTGCTGGTGCAGGTGGCGGGGCGCGCGGGGCGCGCGGCGCGTCCGGGGCGGGCGCTGATCCAGTCCTATGCGCCCGAGCACGAGGCGATTCAGGCGCTGATCGCGGGCGACCGCAATGCGTTCATCGATGCGGAGCTGGAAGCCCGGCAGGCTTACGGGCTGCCGCCATACGGCCGGCTGGCCGCGATCGTGCTGTCGGGACCGGATCAGGAGAAGCTGGACCAGTGGTCGCGGCGCATGGCGGCGGCGGCGCCGGTGACGGACGGGGTGGAGATTTTCGGCCCGGCCGAGCCGCCCATCGCGGTGATACGCGGGCGCTGGAGGCGGCGGATTCTGGCGCGCGCCGATCCGGGGATTGATCTGTCGGCCTATATCGCGGCTTGGCGGACGCGGGTGAAAATCCCGCCTTCAATCCGCGTGCAGGTCGATATCGACCCTTACAGTTTCGTCTGAGTTCAGGCGGCCTGCGCGGCTTTCGGATCGGCCGTGCGCTCGGCCCGCTTGAGTTTAAGACGGGCGCGGAAGGTGGAGCCCTTGCCTTCTTCCGATTCAAGCTGGACGTCGCCGCCCATCAGCTTGGCGATCTTGCGGGTAATGGCGAGGCCAAGACCCGTGCCGCCATATTTGCGGGTGGTGGAGTTGTCGGCCTGGGTGAAGCGTTCGAAAATCGCATCCTGCCGGTCCTGGCTGATGCCGATGCCGGTGTCGGCCACTTCCACGACCATGTGGCCGCCGGAGGTGGAGATGCGCCCGGTGACCGAGCCCTCCAACGTGAATTTCATGGCGTTGGACAGAAGATTGTGGAGGACCTGACGCAGGCGCAGCGCATCGCCCACCCACATGCCGCGGGCGGCCGGGGTGACGGTGATGGCGAATTCCAGATTCTTTTCCTGCGCCAGAGGCGTGAAGAGAGCGGATGCGGCGGAGGCGATCTCGTCGACCTCGAACGGCGCTTCCTCCAGCTCCACCTGTCCGGATTCGATGCGCGACAGGTCCAGCACGTCATTGAGAATGGCCAGCAGGGTCTGCCCGCTATTTTCGACCACCTCGATCATCTTGTGCTGGCTGTCTTCCAGCTGGGTGCGCTTCAGCGCGCCGGCCATGCCGATGACGCCGTTGAGCGGCGTGCGGATTTCGTGGCTCATCGTGGCCAGGAATTCGGACTTGGCGCGGTTGGCCTGTTCTGCGCGCTCCTTGGCCGATTCCAGATCGGCAGTGCGTTCGGCGACGGCGCGCTCCAGGCGTTCATTGTGGGATTGCAGGGCGCGGCGGGCGATCAGCAACTTGCGGTGCTGGGCGTGGGCGTCATAGGCGACCAGGCCCCATAGAATGGCGATGACGATCAGAACAATGCCGCCAATCGCGGTCAGCCATGTGGCGGTCGACCGCGCGCGCTGAAGCTCCAGATCCATGATGCTGGCGGCGTAGTCCAGCGCCTCGTCCAGACGGTTCGTATAGACCAGCTTCAGGTCGCGATACTCGCCGCTCAACATTTCCTCGGCGCGCGTATAGTCGCCGCGCCGCGCGAAGGCGACGGCCACGTCTTCCAGCGCCAGATAGGCTTCGCGTTCCGCGTTCAGGCTCTGTTCGATCCGCGCGCCGGTCTCGTCCACCGACAGGGAGAGAAGTTCGGTCAGGGTGTCGTCCAGCTCCCGGCTGAGCTGGTCATGGCGGTCAATGGCGGCGCGGTCGCCCTCGACGGCGCGCTCCACCGCGTCGGTCATGCCGTAGGACAGCGCCATGACTTGCCGCTGGACCTGCGAAAGCTTGGCCTGGTGTTCGGCGGCGTCCTGAAGATCGTCCACAAGACGGTTCATGCCAAAGGCCGCGACCCCGACCGCGGCCACGGTAATGACCAGCGCGGACCCCATTAGAACAAGGCGCATGGCGTTCCGCCCGCCTGTGAAAACGTCTGAAATTTTCATGTTTCCCCGTCCGAATGTGACAGAAAATGCGCTAGAGAAGTAAAGAATCATTTGATGAAAGTCAGAGTTGCGTTCGGGCGGGAGTAAAAGCCGATGGAATGGATTGCGTCACCGGAAGTCTGGCTGAGCCTGCTCACCCTGACATTTCTCGAAATCATCCTTGGCATAGACAATGTCGTCTTCGTCTCCGTCGCCGCGACGCGGGTTAAGGACGGCCAGCAGGCCAAGGCGCGGGATCTGGGCATCTATTCCGGCGCGGCGATGCGGATTGTCCTGCTGTTCGGACTGGTGTGGCTGGCCTCGCTTTCCCACGCGACTCTGTTTGAAATGCCGGAATTCCTGCACTTCATGGGCGGCGACTCCCACCCCGAAAGCTTCGTGCAGGTGACGCTGGAGGATCTGATCCTGCTGTTTGGCGGCCTGTTCCTGTTGTGGAAGGGCACCGACGAGATTCACGACAATCTGGAAGGCCAGCACGGCCACGGCGCGGCGAAAAAGAAATCGGCGTTCTGGACGGTGGTCATGCAGATGACCTTCATCAATGTCGTGTTCTCTCTGGATTCGGTGCTGACGGCGCTGGGCATGACCTCGGAGCTGGGCGGCGACGAAGGTTCGGGCGTGCGGCTTGGCGTTATGATCGTGGCCATTGTGCTGTCGACGGCGGTGATGGTGTTCTCCGCCAAGGCGATCAGCAGCTTCCTGGAAAAGCACCCGACGACGAAGATGCTGGCCCTGGCCTTTATCCTGCTGGTGGGCGTGGCGCTTGTGGCCGACGGGCTGGGCTTCCATATTCCGCGCGGCTATCTCTACTTTGCGATTGCCTTCTCGCTGACCGTGGAAGTGCTGAACGTGCTGGCGTCGCGGGCGCGGCGGAAAGGCAAGGCGGCGGCAGAATAGAGGCGCGGGGCGGACGGCGTCTGTTACAGGGCGCCATCGCCCGCTTGCCGGTCACAAGGGGCCATGCTATCAGCCCGCCGGGCTGGCGGATAAGTCCGCTGAGACCCCTTGTGGTTGCAGTATCAGCAACGTAATTCCCGATTTCCTTTTGTCCCGGACGGGACAGGCGAAAAACGTCTACGAAAGCGCACATTGTAGTGAATGACGAACACGCAATCGTGAACGAGGCGGCGGAGCGCTACGCAGAAGCGCTCTTCGAGCTGGCGACCGAGGCCAAGGCGGCCGAGGCAGTCGAAGCCGACCTCGCAAGCCTGAAATCCATGCTGCGCGAAAGCGCGGACCTGCGGCGCGCGGTCAACAGCCCGCTTGTCGACGCAGAGGACAAGGCGTCCGCCATGACGGCGCTGGCCGACAAGGCCGGCTTCCAGGGGCTGACCCGTAAGTTCCTGGGCATGGTGGCCGAGAACCGGCGCGCCGGCGCCCTGATGGACATGATTTACGCCTTCGAGGCGCTGTCCGCGAAAGAACGCGGCGCGACCCGGGCGAAAGTGACTTCCGCCGAAGCGTTGAGCGACAAGGAGCTGGACGCTGTCCGCGCTTCGCTCAAGACGGCGCTGGGGCGTGACGTGGAGATCGACGCGAAGGTCGATCCCGCACTGATTGCCGGCCTTAAGATCAAGGTTGGATCCCGACTATTCGATTCCTCTCTCCGGACCCGTCTGGAGAGACTGCGCGCAACAATGAAAGAGGCGTGAGAGACATGGACATTCGCGCCGCGGAGATTTCCGCGATCCTGAAGACCCAGATCCAGAATTTCGGCGAAGAGGCCGAGGTCGCCGAAGTCGGCCAGGTGCTCTCTGTCGGTGACGGCATCGCCCGCATCTACGGCCTGGCCGAAGTGATGGCCGGCGAGATGGTCGAGTTCGAAAACGGCATCAAGGGCATGGCCCTGAACCTGGAACGCGACAATGTCGGCGTCGTTATTTTCGGCGACGACCGCGGCATCAAGGAAGGCGACACCGTCAAGCGCCTTGGCGAGATCGTCGACGTGCCGGTGGGCAAGGGCCTGCTGGGCCGCGTCGTCAACGCGCTGGGCGAACCGGTGGACGGCAAGGGCCCGATCGAGGGCGAGGTCGAGCGCAAGCAGGTGGACGTGAAGGCGCCGGGCATCATCCCGCGTAAATCCGTGCACGAGCCGATGCAGACCGGCATCAAGGCCATCGACTCCATGATCCCGATCGGCCGCGGCCAGCGCGAGCTGATCATTGGCGACCGCCAGACCGGCAAGACCGCCGTCTGCATCGACGCCATGCTGAACCAGAAGCCGCTGAACGACGGCGATGACGAGAGCCAGAAGCTGTATTGCGTCTATGTCGCGGTCGGCCAGAAGCGCTCCTCCGTCGCCCAGCTCGTGAAGAACCTGGAAGAGCGCGGCGCACTGGAATATTCCATCATCGTCACCGCGACGGCCTCCGAGCCGGCGCCGCTGCAATATCTTGCGCCGTATACCGGCTGCACGATGGGCGAATTCTTCCGCGATAACGGCATGCACGGCCTGGTCATCTATGACGACTTGTCCAAACAGGCTGTCGCCTATCGCCAGATGTCGCTGCTGCTTCGCCGCCCGCCGGGCCGCGAAGCCTATCCGGGCGACGTGTTCTATCTTCACTCCCGCCTGCTGGAGCGCGCGGCGAAGCTGAACGAGGACCATGGTTCGGGTTCGCTGACGGCGCTGCCGATTGTCGAGACCCAGGCCAATGACGTGTCGGCCTATATTCCGACCAACGTGATTTCGATCACCGACGGCCAGGTCTTCCTGGAAACCGACCTGTTCTATCAGGGTATCCGCCCGGCCATTAATGTTGGTCTGTCGGTCTCCCGCGTGGGTTCCGCCGCGCAGGTGAAGGCGATGAAACAGGTTGCGGGCAAGATCAAGGGCGAGCTGGCCCAGTACCGCGAGATGGCGGCGTTCGCGAAGTTCGGTTCGGACCTCGACGCCTCCACGCAGCGTCTGCTGAACCGCGGCGACCGCCTGACCGAGCTTCTGAAGCAGGACCAGTTCTCCCCGCTTCGCATGGAAGAGCAGGTCTGCGTGATCTATGCCGGCACGAACGGTTATCTCGACGATATCCCGACATCCGCCGTGCGCCGGTTCGAGACCGAGCTGCTGCACTATCTGAATGGCGAGAAGAAAGACCTGCTCGACGCGATCCGCGACGAGAAGAAACTTTCCGATGAACTGGAAGGCCGCCTGAAAGAGGCGGCGGACAGTTTCGCCAAAGGGTTCGCGGTCTAACAAACGCGCGAAAGCGGTCAGGAGAGAAGGCTTAGCTCATGGCGAGTCTCAAGGACCTACGCAATCGGATCTCCAGCGTGAAATCCACGCAAAAGATCACGAAAGCGATGCAGATGGTGGCCGCGGCGAAGCTGCGCAAAGCGCAGGACGCCGCCGAAGCCGCGCGCCCGTATTCCAAGAATATGGCGCGCGTGGTGGCGAACCTGTCCGCGTCCATGGCGGGCCAGCCGGGCGCGCCGGAGCTGCTGATCGGCACCGGGCAATCGGAAACCCATCTTCTGATCGTGATGACGGCGGACCGGGGCCTGTGCGGCGGCTTCAACACCAATATCGTGCGCAAGGCGCGCGAGCGGATCGTGGAGCTGCAGCGCGAGGGCAAGACGGTCAAGATCATGACCATCGGGCGCAAGGGCGCGGACCAGCTGCGCCGCCTGTATGGCGACCTGATCGTCGAGAAAATCTCGCTGCGCGACAAGAAAGAGATCGATGCGGGGATCGCCATCGATCTTGGCAAGAAGATCACGGACATGTTCGAGGCGGGCGAGTTCGATGTCGCCACCATGTTCTTCGCCGAGTTCAAGAACGTGCTGACGCAGGTCCCGACCGGCAAGACGATCATCCCGGCGGCCGAGTCGCTGAGCGATGACGAAGCCGCCGAAGCGCCGGACCTGAAGGGCGCGGTCTATATCTATGAGCCCGGCCAGGAAGAGATCCTGGAAGAGCTTCTGCCGCGCTATATCAACAGCCAGATATTCTTCACGCTGCTGGAAAACGCGGCGGGCGAACAGGGCGCGCGGATGAGCGCCATGGATAACGCCACGCGCAACGCCGGCGAGCTGATCGACGATCTGACGATGGACTATAACCGTTCGCGCCAAGCCAAGATCACGACGGAGCTGATCGAGATCATCTCAGGCGCGGAGGCGCTGTAGATCATGCGTTTGCGTTTCCTCATCCCCGCCGCGGCGATGGGCGTTCTGGCGGCGTGTTCGCAAGGCGCGGACGAAGCCGGTGGCTCGGCGAACGCAGCTGCGTTCACGGCCGAAACGGCGGCCTGCGGTGTCGAGCAGCTCGAGCCGATGGTCTGGGGGCGCGAGGTTTCGTCGTCCGGCCTGAAGGTTCAGGAGCTGCGCGACGGCGTGCGCAATCTGCGGGTCTGGAGCGAGGCGGACGCGGCGCTGGCGGACGAGGACGGCGTGCTGACCGGCGAGGTCACGGGCCCGGCCTGGATCGCGGCCGACCTGAGCGCCGCCAAGTCGAAGATGCTGCACGTCCCGGCCGGGACGGTGCGCGTGCGGGTGGCGGGCGAAGCGTTCGAGTGCGAAGAGAACGCCGAACTGGCCGCGCAACTGGAAGACGCGCGGGCCGCTGAAGCGGCCGCCGAGGCGCAGGAAGAATTGAGCGAAGCAGCGGAGCAAGAGCCCGCCGCGGATGCTCCGGCTGAAGCTGAAACGGAACAGAATGAAGGCCCCGCCGAAGATGCGGACGGGACCGAGCAAGAGAGCGAAGAGCAATGAGCACCAAGCAAACCGGACGCATTTCCCAGGTGATCGGCGCCGTTGTGGACGTCGAATTCGACGATCACCTTCCCGATATCCAGAACGCGCTTGAGACCGAGAACAAGGGCAACCGCCTTGTCCTCGAAGTCGCGCAGCATCTGGGCCAACACGCCGTGCGGACGATCGCCATGGACGCCACCGAAGGTCTGGTCCGCGGCCAGCCCGTGACGGACTCCGGCGAGCCGATCCGCGTGCCGGTCGGTCCGGCGACGCTGGGCCGCATCATGAACGTCATCGGCGAGCCGGTGGACGAAGCCGGCCCGATCGAGACCGAGCATTACGCCCCGATTCACCGCGCCGCGCCGGAATTTGACGAGCAGTCGACCGAGGCGGAAATGCTGGCCACGGGCATCAAGGTCGTTGACCTGCTTTGCCCCTACGCCAAGGGCGGCAAGATCGGCCTGTTCGGCGGCGCCGGGGTTGGCAAGACCGTGCTGATCCAGGAACTGATCAACAACATCGCCAAGGCCTATGGCGGTTACTCCGTGTTCGCCGGCGTTGGCGAGCGGACCCGCGAGGGCAACGACCTGTATCACGAGATGATCGAGTCGAAGGTGAACGAGATGGGCGGCGGCGGCGAATCCCGCGCCACGCTTGTCTACGGCCAGATGAACGAGCCGCCTGGCGCCCGCGCTCGCGTTGGCCTGACCGGCCTGGCCCAGGCGGAATATTTCCGCGACCAGGAAGGTAAGGACGTGCTGTTCTTCGTCGACAACATCTTCCGCTTCACCCAGGCGGGCGCCGAAGTGTCGGCCCTGCTGGGCCGCATCCCGTCCGCGGTGGGCTACCAGCCGACGCTGGCCACCGACATGGGCGGCCTGCAGGAGCGTATTACCTCCACCAACAAGGGCTCGATCACGTCCGTGCAGGCCATCTATGTGCCGGCTGACGACCTGACCGACCCGGCCCCGGCGACTTCCTTCGCCCACCTTGACGCGACGACCGTTCTGTCGCGCTCCATCGCCGAGAAGGCCATTTACCCGGCCGTGGACCCGCTTGACTCCACCTCGCGCATCCTGGAGCCGCGCATTGTCGGGGAGGAGCACTATCAGGTGGCCCGCGAAGTTCAGGAGATGCTGCAGCGCTACAAGGAACTGCAGGACATCATCGCCATCCTGGGCATGGACGAGCTGTCGGAAGAGGACAAGCTGACCGTGGCGCGCGCCCGGAAGATCGAACGCTTCCTGTCGCAGCCGTTCCACGTGGCCGAAGTCTTCACCGGCTCGCCGGGCCTGCTGGTCGACATCAAGGACACCGTCAAAGGCTTCAAGGGCCTTGTGAACGGCGATTACGACCACCTGCCGGAGCAGGCGTTCTACATGGTCGGCACCATCGAAGACGCCGTGAAGAAGGCCGAAAAGCTGGCTGCGGAAGCGGCGTAAGCTAGAAGAGAGAGAGCCGGCACATGGCCGACAAGCTTCACTTTTCTCTTGTGACGCCGGAGCGCGAAGTCGTTTCGGGCGAGGTGGACCAGGTGGTGGTTCCGGGCACGGAGGGCGATTTCGGCGTCCTGCCCGAACACGCGCCGCTGATGTCCACTATCCGTCCGGGCTGGCTGACCGTGATTGAAGGGTCCGACGAAACGAAGATCGTGATCCGCGGCGGCTTCGCCGAAGTCACTCCGGAAGGCCTGACCGTGCTGGCCGAAGAGGCGGCGGTGGCCAGCGAGCTGAACGCCGACGAAATCGCGCAGGCGATCCAGAACGCCCGTGAGGATGCGGCCGACGCCGACACGGACAAACAGCGCGAGACCGCTCAGGACCGTCTGGAATACCTGCTGGTCTTGCAGGAAGCGGCCAAAGCCGCGTAACAATCGTCCCTTATGGGGATTGATCTCGAAGACGCACGAACCGGTTTCGTCCGGGGCTCGCTGGGCGGGTTCCCGTTCGTATTTGTAAACGCCGTCGCATGGCTGATCATGGGCGGCGTTTTCCTTTGGACGAATGCCGCGGGCGTGGATGTGCGCTGGCCGGCGCTGGCGCTGATCTTCACCGGCGCGGTGACCATGCCGCTCGCCTTCGTCATGCAGGCTGCGCTGAACCTTCCCGCGCCTTCGACCTCCAACCCGTTTCCGCTACTGGCGGCCGCGCTTTCGCTGGTTCTGGTGCTGGGCCTGCCGGCGCCGCTGATCATGTGGTTCGTGGAGCCAAGCTATTCTCCGGCGGTGTGGGCGGCGGTTCTGGGCGCGCATTTCCTGCCCCATGCCTGGCTGCAGCGCACGCGCTGGTATGTCTCGCTGGCCATATTGATCTCCCTGACCGCCTTCCTCGGCGCGGCGCTGCTGGGCCATGAATCGCCGGCGGCCGTAACGCTGATCACCGGCGCCCTGATGCTGGTCTGGTCGTTCCTGATCCGCCGCAAGGCGCGCCGCCTGCCCGCCGCCTAAAGCTGCGAATCCGCCAGCGGCCGCACGTCGTTCACCAGGTGGACGAGAACGCGGCCCGGCTCCTCCAGCATCATCATGTGCGCCGAATTCTCGAACCAGACCAGCTTCGTGGCCGGGGCGTCCACCCGTTCCAGCCACTCCGCCGCGATCACGGAGGGCGTGGTGTAATCGTGCCGTCCCTCGAACAGGATGACCGGGCAATCGAAGGCGGTGACATCGCTGAAATTGAACCCGGCGAGATCAGGCAAAAGGCGGGGAAGCGACAGGGCTGACCCTTTCCCGATCGCGGCATAGTCATCGGCGGTATAGTCGGGCGAGAATTTCGCCAGCTGGAAATAATAGTCGATGCTGTCGCGGCCATAGGTTAGGCCGCCATAGCGCACCGACCATTTGCGCTCCGTATCGATCTTTTCCAACGGCACGGTCCCGTCCGGTTCCGGATAAGGCAGCAGGGACTCCAGCTCCTCCACGGCCACGGCGTTGCCCGCTTGCCGCGCCGATTGAAGGGCGTGGGCGTAGCTGAGGCGCTCATTCTCCTGCCCGTTGATCACCTGACCCATGCCGATATAGGCGTGCAGGCGGTCCGGGTGGCGATGGGCCAGACCCAGCCCGACAAGGCTGCCCCAGGAATGGCCCATGACGAAAATTTTCTCCTTGCCGTAACGCTGGCGCAGATAATCGACGACCAGCGCGGCGTCCTCGGTGATCCGGTCCAGCGACAGGGTCGGAGCGATTTTTTCGGGATCGTTGGCGTTATAGGTCTTGCCGGATCCGCGCTGATCCCACTGAACGACCGTGAAATAATCCTCCCACCCGTTCTGGAACGCCCAGCTGGCCGGCATTTCCGGCGAGGCCGGCCCGCCATGAATGACCAGAAGCACCGGGTTATCGCGGTCGCGCCCGCGAACCGTGATCCACTGCCTGGTGTCGGCGACCGGAATTTCCAGCGTTTCCTCCACCCCGTCCGGCGTGACGATGCGGCGCCCATTGGCGATGACGGCGGCGACCTGATCCCGGGTAAAGGTTTCCCCGGCGGCCTGTTCAGACGTGTCAGAAGGCGCATGGTTCTCTGCCGTGCAGGCGGCGAGGCCGCATATCAGGCCTAGTATCAGGGCGGCAAATACGGCTGGGCGGGGGAAGTGCATCATTTTCTCCGCAAGGGTCGCGTGTTGTTTTCAAGAAGGATGCGGAGCGGCGCGCTCATGGATGCAGGCGATGACAGCGCGCGCGGATGAAACAGCGCTTTTACGGATGAATTTCGCGCCTCGCACGAAACTTGCTTCGCGCCTTGCATGAAAGCGCTCAACCGGTTCCGGCCCGTCTCTTTGTTCCAGAATGCGCCAGCGCAGGGCGCGGCGGCTGCGGCGCCGCGTGTCAGCGCGGCCCTGTCCGATCAGATCAAGGTTGCGCGGGTGCTGTGCATTTTCTTCATGATCTATGTGCACGTGAACCCGGGCTCGGCGGCGTTCGAACCGGCGGTTCACGGCGTTCGCGCTTTCGACTGGATCCGGCTATGGATTGCCGACTCCGCCGGGCGGGCCAGTATCGGCCTGCTGTCTATCGTATCGGGCTTTCTGGCCGCGCGGGCCGTGGCGGTTACCCCTTATGGCCGGCTGATCGCCAAGCGTATCCGCAGCCTGGTGATACCCATGGCGTTATGGAGCGCGGCGTTTCTGGGCTTTGTGTTGCTGGGCGAGGCGGTGTCGCCGGGCTATTTCGTGCAGACTTTCGGACGGGATTTCGGGCTGGGCGGTCTGCCCAACTGGCTGTTCGGGCTGAGCGGCGAACCGGCGAACGGGCCGCTGGCCTTTCTGCGCGATGTATTTGTCTGCGCGCTGTTGAGTCCGCTACTGGCGGCGGGGTTGCGGTTTTCCGCGCCTTTGATGCTGGCCGGACTGTTTGCGGTCATGGTGGGGCCGGTATCCATCGATCTTCTGGTTTCGGCGAATATCCTGTTCTTCTTCACGCTGGGTCTGGCGTTTGGCCGCAAGGGCTATGCGCCGGCGCGGTTCGGCCCGGCGCTCACGGCGCTGGTCTGGGCGGCGTTTATACTGGGCGGCGGCTTACTGGCCTGGGGCGAGGTTCAACTGGCTCTGGGGCGGGGCGAAGCCTGGGCCGGGCTTCATGCCGCGGGATATGACGTCCTGAGACTGGCGGCGGCCCCGGCGGCATGGATGGCGGCGGGGTGGTTGTCGCGTTCTTCTGTTGGCGCGCGCGTGCGCGCGGCGGAGCCCTATGTCTTCATTGCCTTCTGTAGCCACCTGATTGTGACCACCGCCGTCTGGTTCGTCTGGCAGAAGCTGTTTGGCGGTTATTACGGGGCGCTATACCCGGTGTTCTTTGCGCTGGGCCCGGTGATCGCCTTTGCGGGCGCTTTTGCGATTGTCGAGATTGCAGCGCGGGTCTGGCCGGACGGGCTGAAATGGATCAATGGGGGCCGCGGCGCGCCGCGTCCTGAAACTCAGCCCGCAAACGGCGCGAAGGTCTCCGCAACGGCTTCATAGACTTTCCGCTTCCACGGAATGACCAGTTGCGGGGTCGAGGCCAGCGCCGCCCATTCCCAGGCGTCGAATTCGGGATCGTGGGTTTCCAGGTCGATGTCGCTGTCCGCGCCGTTGAAGCGGTAGGCGAACCAGAGCTGGGCCTGGCCTTTATGACGCGCGAATTTGGGCAGGTCGCGGATTTCTGCCGGAAAATCATAGGTCAGCCAGTTTTCCGTGCGGCCCAGCGGCGTGATGAGAGAGGGCGCGACGCCGGTTTCCTCGCGCAGCTCCCGTTCCGCCGCCAGCGCGGGGTCTTCGCCCCTGTCGACGCCGCCCTGAGGCATCTGCCAGCAATAATCGCCGCGCTCGCCCGCGCGGCGGGCGATAAAAACGCGCCCGTCCGGATGGAACAGCGCAATGCCGACATTGGGGCGGTAGCCTTCAGGCGGCCGCATCAGGAAGAGTTGGCCCGCATTTCCAGAATGGCCGAAGCCGGGACGAGGGCGTAGCCCTTGGCCTCCAGACCCTCCGACCAGGCTTTCGCCTGATCGATGGTGACCGGATAGGCGAAGCCCATGCCCAGCGCCGAACCGTTCTGCAGGGCCAGCGCCTCGAGTTGCAGGAACTGCTTGTCGATCTGATCGGGGGCGGGCGGCGAATCCACGATGCGGTCAGCGGCCGCCCAGTCCAGATTCGACTGCTCTGCGGCGCGGCCCAGCGGCGAACGCGACTGCGCGCCGTCATGCACAAGAACCAGTCCGCGATCGGCCAGCGCATCCCAGACCGGGCGCATGGCGCTTTCCGAGGCGGTGAATTTCGCGCCGAGATAATTGGTGACGCCGAAATAGCCCGTGGTGCGGGAAAGCAGCCATTCCAGACGGCGGATATTCTCGCCGGAGTCGGCCTCTGTCAGAAGGGTGTGGGGGCCGGGATCGTTCTGCGGATAGTCGAACGGCTCCATGGGCAGTTCGAGGATCACTTCGTGGCCGTTCTCGCGCGCAAGATCGATCCAGTTCTGGAGATTTTCCGCATAGGGGACGAAGCCCAGCGTGATTTCGGCGGGCAGGGTTTCGATGGCGGTGCGGGTGCGTTGCTCCGACATGCCAAGACCGCCGACGACCAGGGCGATCGCCGGCTTGCCGCTATTTTCGAACGGGCGCTTATAGGCGTCAGCCGGGCTCTGGCCATTGGGGCCGATAACCGGAAGCGGGCCGCCGGGGCCGGGTTCCGTCAGACCGGCGACCGGGGCGTTGGGCAGCGCATTGCTGTTGGCTTTCTGGGCGGCGGCCAGTTCGGCGCGCGTGCGGACGGGCGCGTCAGGATCAATAGGATCCAGACCGTCCAGAGAGACGTCAGAGGCGTTTTCCGGCGGCGGCGCCAGTTGGTCCAGTGACGGGTCGTCCAGAGAGACCTGATCGCCGCGCAGAGGCGCGACGGGCGTGTTCTCGGCGACATCGATTTCCGGGGCGGGCGGCACGCTGACCTGTACGGCCGGGCGGCCGCCATCGGGATCGCCAAACAGCAGGATCGCGCCCAGCACCGCGGCCGTCGCCAGGGTCAGGCCCAGCGCGCCCAGCAAATGAGGATTCACGGATGAAGAGGATCGCATTGCCGCGGACATGGTTCCTAGATCGCTACTGGCGCAGACGCCGGTATACAGCGCCGCGCCAGCAGCATTAACCATAACAGGGTAAAGATTAGTCTAACGCGGCGCAGAGACCGCGTCAGAACTGATCCGTTCGCGAATTATTGCGCGACCGCGGCGGTTTTCCGGCTGGCGTTCAGCTCGGCCAGAATCTCCAGACCGCGCTGCAGCTGGAAGTCCTCGCCTTCGTAATCGGCCGGCGGCTCTTCGATATCGTGCTCGATTTCCTCGTTCTCGGCCATCGATTCCAGCTCCGCCTTGAGGGCGTTGGGAAGATCGGATTCGCGCAGCCGCTTGAGGGCGGATTCGTCAAGAATCTCGTTGGCGATCTCGTGATCGGGCACGATGCCGGTGGCCTGAATGGAGCGGCCCGACGGCGTGTAATAACGCTGGGTCGTCAGGCGGATGGCGCCGTCGCGCCCGCCGCGCAGCGGGATCACGGTCTGGACGGAGCCTTTGCCGAAGGAAGTCATGCCCGCAACGGTCGCGCGTTCGCGATCCTGCAGGGCGCCGGCCACGATTTCCGCGGCGGAGGCGGTGCCGGAATCGATCAGCACGACAATCGGCGAGCCATCGGTCATGTCGCCGCCATCGGCGTTATAGCGTTCCGTGTCGCGCGGGTCGCGGCCGCGGGTGGAAACCACTTCGCCGCCATTCAGGAACACGCCGGAAACGCCCACGGCCTCATCCAGCAAACCGCCCGGATTGCTGCGTAGGTCCAGAACCAGGCCCGGCAGGTTGGGGCCAAGCTCGGCCTGCAGAGATTTCACCGCGGCGGCCAGGGAGTCCGTGGTTTTCTCGTTGAAGGTGGAAACGCGGATGACGCCGAAGCCGTCTTCCACGCGCCATGCAATCGGTTTCACTTCGATCGTCTCGCGCACCAGTTCGACGTCGAACGGGTCTTCATTCTCGCGCGCGATGGTGATGGTGATGGGCTCGCCCACCTGTCCGCGCATCTGCTCGACAGCCTCGTCCAGCGTCGTGCCGACGATGCTCTCGCCATCAATGGCGGTCAGGTAATCGCCGGGTTCGACCCCGGCGCGGGACGCGGGGGTGTCGTCAAACGGGGCGACGACCTTCACCACGCCGCTTTCCAGCGTGACCTCGATGCCGAGGCCGCCATACTCGCCGCTGGTCTGTACCTGCATGTCGCGGAAGGCGTCGGGCGGCAGGTAGCTGGAATGGGGATCCAGCGACCGCAGCATGCCGTTGATGGCGTTCTCGATCAGCTCCGGATCGTCGGTCTCGGTGACATAGTCGCTCTGGACGCGGGCCAGGATGTCGCCAAACAGCTCAAGCTGCCGGAATGTTTCGGACTTGTCGCTTTCCTCGGCCGAGAAGGCGAGGGCGCCAGCGGCCGCCGCCGCGACCAGCACAGGAGCCAAAAACCATTTCCGCATTGTCTTCCTCACCTTCTTTATCCCCGCAGCCCGTTCTAACCGGACCTGGAACCCGGCCTCATCCATGGGGCCGGGTCAATGGGCGCGCCGTCTTTCCGGATTTCATAATACAATTCCGGCGCCGGATCAGCGCGATCCGGCATCTGGCCCACCGGCTCGCCCGCCAGAACGCTTTGTCCTGACACGGTATATAGGCGCGCGAGGCCGGAAAGCACGATATGGTAACCGTCGCCGACGCTTAAGATCAATAATTCTCCGTAGCCCTGAAACGGGCCGGCGAATTCCACCTTTGCGTCAAACGGGGACACGACCTGCGCCTGGGCGCGGGTCACGATCTTGAGGCCTGAGGATTCGCCGATGCGGTCATCCTCGCCATAACCGACGATAACCTGACCTTGCGCGGGCGGCCGCAGCGCGCCGCGGGCGGCCGCGAAGCTGACCGCGGGACCTGAATTTTCGCGGGATGCGACCTGACGCCCGGCCTCTGCCTCGGCTTCCGCCTCCGCTTCGGCCTGAGCCGCTGCGGCGGCGGCCGCTTCCGCCTCGGCGCGGCGGCGCTCCTCTTCCTGGCGCTTGATGAACTCGGCGATCAGGTTCTCAAGAGATTCCGCTTCCTCCGCCAGCCGCGCCGCCTCCTGGGCCTCGGCCTGGGCGGTCTCGTCCAGTTCCGCCCGGCGGTCCTGGCGTTCGTCGACAAGGCCGGCGATTTCGGTCTGGCGGCTTTCCAGCTCGGCCTCTTCCTCGGCCAGCGCCGTCTGGTCCTCGCCAATCTGTGCGCGGATCTCGGCCAGCGAATCGATGCGGTTTCGAAGTTCGGCGGCGCGTTCTTCCAGCTGCGGGGCGACAGCGGCCAGAAGGGCTGCGGACCGGGCCGCGTCAGAGGCGTCGTCAGGGGAGACGGCCAGCGGCGGCGGGCGCTGCATCTCGGCCCGCTGCAGGGCCGCCATGACCCGCATCAAGGTGGCGCGGTCCTCTTTCAGCGCGTCGGTCAGCACGGCCTCTTCCACCGACAGGCGCGACAGGCGGCCGGTCAGATCGTTCGCGCGCTTCTCGGCGGCGGCGATTTCATCGGCCAAAGCGATCAGATCGGATTCCAGATCCTCGATCTCGGAGGCCGCCGCCTCGGCTTCCTCGCGCAGCTGTTCTGCGCGCTTCTCGGCCTCGGCCTGTTCCTCGCGAACCTGCTCCAGCCGGTCCGGGTCCGGCGGCTCGGCGGCGGTCTGCGCCATAAGGAAGAGGAGAGCGGTCAGCATCTAGTCGCGATGATAGGGGGAGCCGGCCAGAATTGTCATGGCCCGGTAAATCTGTTCGGCCAGCATGACGCGCGCCAGACGGTGCGGCCAGGTCAGCTTTCCAAATGCGATGCGTTTATGGGCTTTCGGGGCGGCGCCGGCGTCAAATCCGTCCGCGCCGCCGATCAGGAAGGCTGCGCCGGACGCGCCCTGATCCCGCCAGTCCGCCAGCATTTTCGCAAAATCGCGCGAGCCCATCTGCTCGCCGCGTTCATCCAGAAGGCAGATGCGGTCGCTTGCCTCCGCCGCGCGCGCCAGCGCCGCGGTTTCATCGGCCGCGCTAACGCGGCCCTTCAGCTCGATTTCCCGCTCGTCCAGCGGGGCGAGGCCCTGACCGCGGCCAAGGCCCTCCGCGCGTTTCAGATAGTCGTCTATGAGCGCGCGTTCGGGTGATCCGCGCAGCCGGCCGATGGCGATCAGGTCCAGTCGCATGGGGCCTTGTCAGCCTAGTTTGCCGCGTCGGCCGGGCTGGTGACGTTCCAGAGCTTTTCCAGATTGTAGAATTCGCGCACTTCGGGCCGGAAGATGTGAACGATCACGTCGCCCGCATCGATCAGCACCCAGTCACAGGCGGGCATGCCCTCCACGCGCGCGTTCCCGTAGCCGCTCTCCTTGAGGGAGCGGGTCACGTGATCGGCCAGCGCGTTGACGTGCCGCTGCGAACGGCCGCTCGCCACGATCATGAAATCGGTCACGCTGGATTTTCCGGTGAGGTCAATGGCGACGACGTCCTGCGCCTTGTCGTCGTCGAGCTTGTTGAGGATCAATTCGGCGAGACCCTCGGCCCGTTCAAGGGCGCCAGCCTGGTCCGGCGTATCGCCGGCCTGTGCAGACTGTCTTTCCGCTTCGGTGTTCAGGGCGTCTAATCCTTTTTCAGTTCAACCCAAAAAGCATCCGCTTTCTAACACGGACACCCGATTCTTGCCATGCGCGTCAGACAGCCCGCATCAGGCGGACGCTGAACAGGCGGTTATCGTCAATCCATATCCGGTGCGGCTTGAATCCGGCCCGGGCGGCGAGGGCGTTGAATTCTTCCTCGCTGTATTTGTGGGAGTTCTCGGTGTGGATCGTCTCGCCCTTCTCCAGCGAGAAATCATGCCCGCCAATTGTAAAGCTGACCGCCTCCGTCGCGACTAGGTGCATTTCCACCCGGCCCTTGTCTTCATTATAGACTGCGCGGTGGCTGAAATTCTCGACCGGGATATCGGCCTGCAACACGCGGTTGATGACGTGCAGCACATTCAGGTTGAAGGCGGCGGTGACGCCCTGCGAGTCGTCATAGGCGCGCTCCAGCACGTCGCGGTCCTTTTTCAGGTCGACCCCGATCAGCAGGCTGTCGTCCGGGCGCAATTCGCTGCGGATCGCTTTCAGAACGTCGACGGCCTGATCCGGCGTGAAATTGCCGATGGTGGAGCCGGGGAAAAAGGCCAGCCGCCAGTGATCGCCAAACAGCTCGGCCGGAATCTCGAACGGGCGCGTGAAATCGGCGCAGATCGCGCCAATGGGAAGGTCGGGATAGTCGGCCTTCAGCGCGCGGCAGGATTCCAGCAGGAAAGTCCTGGAAATATCGACGCCGGCATAGAGGTGCGGCTTTTCCAGCGCGTCCAGAAGCGTGCGGATCTTCACGCTGGCGCCGGAGCCATATTCAATGACGGTGGCGTCCGGGCCGATATCGGCGGCCAGTTCCGCTCCGATCTGGCGTAGCAGGGCGATCTCCGTGCGGCCGACATAATATTCCGGGACCATGGTGATGCGGTCGAACAGTTCCGATCCGCGCTGGTCGTAGAAATATTTCGGCGAAAGCCCCTTGGGCGTTGCGGACAGGCCTTCCACGACCTCGGCCATCATGTCGGAATCCTGCGGCTCAAGGTCGATGAAGAAGGCGAGGTCATCCCCCGCCTGATCCGGCGACGACGCTGCGTCGGTCATGGTGCGGGGTCCTCTTTCGGCCCGGTTCTCAAGAACGGGCCTCGGCCCGTATCGCGCTGGAGGATTGGGGATGTAAGGGCGCGGTCAGATATGTCCATGCCGGCGCCCGCATAAGGGCCAGATTTTTTGCCCTCTGTTCCGGGACGCGGTGACTGGCGTATTGCCGCGCGGCGCGGCCTAGCCGGGCGCCGGTCGCGGTTCCGCGGCGCGCGATAACCGCCACGGGAAGCGTTTCCATGATCGTCCGCCAGCCGCGCCAGCGATGGAAGCCGGCGAGATTGTCAGAGCCCATCAGCCAGACAAAATTCACCTCAGGCCAGCGGCTGTTCAACGCCAGCACCGTTTCCAAGGAATAGGCCGCGCCCAGACGCCGCTCCACATCGCTGACCGTCATGCGCGGATGATCGCCGAGCGTCCACACGCCGGCGGCGCGGCGCCAGTAATTGTCCGTCTCCGCCGGGTCCTTCAACGGGTTTTGCGGGCTGACCAGAAACCAGACGCGGTCCAGCTGCAAACGCTGCATTGCGGTCCGGGCGACGTGGAGGTGACCAGCATGGGCGGGATTGAAGGAGCCGCCGAACAGTCCCACCGACATGCCGGGATAGAGCAGTTCGCTCCTGAGCGGGGGACCGCCCGGCGCGCCGTGCGTCAGCGGCGCGATACGAGGCGTGCGCAGGCTGTGACTTAAGGCGTCCAAGGCTCGACATCCTCGGCCGCCTTGCGGGCCGCGGCGCGGCGGGCCTCGATCCGGCGCGCGGCTTCCTGCAGAAGTTCGGTGACGCCTTCGCCGGAGACGCCTGAGACAAGCCGCGGCTTCACGCCGGCGGCGGCTTCCAGCGCCTTTGAGATATCTCCAATGGTTTTCGCGTCCAGCGCGTCGACCTTGTTCAGCGCCAGGATTTCCGGCTTGCCTGCGAGACCGCCGCCATATTCCTCGATCTCGTGCCGCACGGTGCGCCATGCGCTGACCGGGTCCTCGCCGGTGGCGTCAACCAGATGGATCAGGGTTTCGCAGCGCTCCACATGGCCCAGAAACCGGTCGCCAATGCCCGCGCCTTCATGTGCGCCTTCGATCAGGCCCGGAATATCGGCCAGGATAAAGCGCGCCTTCTGTGCGTATTCCACGACGCCCAGATTGGGGTGCAACGTGGTGAACGGATAGTCGGCGATCTTGGGCTTGGCGGCGCTGACCGCCGCTAGGAAGGTGGACTTTCCGGCATTGGGCAGGCCGACCAGCCCGGCGTCCGCGATCAGTTTCAGGCGCAGCCAGATCCAACGCTCCTCGCCCGGCGCGCCGGGATTGGCGCGGCGCGGCGCCTGATTGATGGAGCTCTTGAAGCGCGCATTGCCCCAGCCGCCATTGCCGCCCTCGGCCAGCAGCACGCGCTGGCCCGGTTCGGTCAGGTCCGCGATGACGGTTTCACGGTCCATTTCCAGGATCTCGGTTCCCACGGGCAGCTTGATGACCACGTCCTCGCCATCGGCGCCGGTGCGGTCCTTGCCCATGCCGTGCTCGCCCTTTTTGGCCTTGAAGTGCTGCTGGTAGCGATAGTCGATCAGCGTGTTGAGATTCTCCACCGCTTCCGCCCAGACATCGCCGCCCCGGCCGCCATCGCCGCCATTCGGCCCGCCGAATTCGACATACTTCTCCCGCCGGAACGAAACACTGCCCGCGCCGCCATCGCCGGAACGGATATAGATCTTGGCCTGATCGAGAAATTTCATGTCGGTTCCGGTTCTATCAGTGAGCCGCGCCGGAGCGCCACTCCATTTCGACCGAGCGCGCGCGGGCGCGGCGGCCGAGGCTGAAACGTTCGGCGGTTTTTCCGGTCGGCGTGAAGCCCGCTTTTTCGAGAACGCGTCCGGAGGCCGGATTGTCCTCGAACCACTCCGCGCCGATGACGGGCAGGTTCAGTTGACCGGCGGCAAAATCGCGGAGCGCGCCCGCCGCTTCGCTGGCATAGCCGCGGCCCTGCCAGGGCTCGCCAATCCAGTAGCCGAGAATCCAGCCCCCGCGTGTGCGGTGAAGCCCCGCCGCGCCCACAAGTCCGTCCGCGTCCGTCGCTACGGCAAACGGGAAAGCCTGGCTGCGGCGGCGCAGGGAGTCGTGCAGCATGATCCAGCCTTCCACGGCAAGCTGCGGATAGGGGCAGGGGACGTTCTGCACCATGCGCGCGATCGCGGGGCGTCCGGCATGTTTCGAGACGCGCTGCGCATCCTCGATCCGGAAGGGCCGCAGGGACAACTGCTCGGTCGTGATCACGGGACTCATGGTTTCGGCGTTCCTTGGCGGAGGGGCAAAGAAAAAGGGGAGACAGGCGGCCCGTCTCCCCTCGCTTCTCGCGTTACGGTTCGCCTTCATTGAGGCAAACCGAGAATTTTCCGCAGTTCGCCTATTCGGTTTCGGCAGGCATGACCGACACGGTCGGACGGTCGTTCTTGCCGCGCCCGAAGGTCACAACACCGGCGATCTTGGCGAAGATCGTGTGATCCTTGCCGATGCCGACATTCTCGCCCGGACGATATTTCGTGCCGCGCTGGCGAATGATGATGTTGCCCGGGATCACGGACTGACCGCCGGATTTTTTCACGCCGAGGCGGCGGCCTGCTGAGTCGCGGCCGTTGCGCGATGAACCGCCAGCTTTTTTATGCGCCATCTCTAGTTCTCCTTCGCCAGGTCTTTGGCCTGGGCAACCCAGCCTTCGTTTTCGGCTTTCGCCTGCAGACCGCTGATTTGCTCGTCCAGCTTCTCGATGTCCGCCTTCTTCCAGGCCGCGACCTGTTCAAAGGTCGTGACACCGGCCGCGTTCAGCTTCTTGGCGTAGGCCGGGCCAACGCCGTTCAGCTTGGTCAGATCGTCAGCCTTGCCGGTGACGCCCTTTTTCGCAGCGGTTTTCTTCGCCGGCGCGTCAGCCTTCTTGGCCTCGTCCTTCTTGGGCGCGGCTTCCTTCTTGGGCGCGGCCTTTTTCGGCGCGTCCTTGGCGGCGGGCTTTTCTTCGGCCTTCTTGGCGGCTGGTTTGGCCTTGGCCTTGGAGCCGCCAATGCCGATCACGCGCAGGACCGTCTCGAACTGACGATGGCCCTTGGTACGGCGATAGGTGGACCGGCGCCGCTTCTTGAACACCGTGATCTTGTCGCCCTTGCGCTGTTCGATGATCTCGGCGTTGACGGAGCCGCCGGATTTAACATCGGCGCCGTCGCCGCTCATCAGAACGTCCAGATCGACAGAATCGCCGACTTCGCCTTCCAGGCGCTCGGCGACGATCACGTCGTTCTCGTTCACGCGGTATTGTTTTCCGCCGGTCTTGATGACTGCAAACATCGTAAATTCGTCCGTATTCTCTTGGCCCGCGTCCCTTTCCCGCTTCATAAGCGCGGAGGAAACGCGAAAGCCGGCGCGTCACGACGCACCGGCGAAAACTCGAAGGCGCTTAGCTATCGCCGCGCCCTCACAGAGTCAATTGGAGGGGACAGGAATTGCAGGCCCCGCATACAGCGCCGCTACACGTCCGATACCACGCGCAGCGCCCTGCTTGAAACCGCCAAAAGTCGCCGCTAGGTTCCGCGCCCGATCGCTTGGATTTGGAGAGGTGCCGGAGTGGTCGAACGGGGCGGTCTCGAAAACCGTTGAGCGCGCAAGCGTTCCGAGGGTTCGAATCCCTCTCTCTCCGCCATCCAGTCACTCGGAAAACTCCCATTCCCAAACCATACGGAAAAGTCGCCGGAGTTTCCGGCGCTTATTCTGCAATGCCTGTAGGCGAGACCCTCTTCAAAGCCGGGCAGGGGCAGAATTGCGGCCCTGGTCTCTAATGCGGCTTTGCATCGGTTCGCTTTCCCTGTTTGCAGGGAAAATACAGGGATTATCGGATATCAACCGCACTCAATCCGGCGCCGACCTGGTTCTAATCATTATATTTCAATAACTTAAGGGGAAATTCCCTAAACATCGGAAGAGGGAATTTTAGACTTCGAACAGGGAACTATCAGCAGACATCAGGGGATTTTTCCAGCCTATCAGGCGAAGCCCAAAAGCTGCTCCTGTTGAGCCCAGGCCAGCGGAAGCTTTGTCCGGATCAGTCTCTCAAGTGTGAGCTCCACCGGCTGCTTTCCATCAAGCAACGCCTCGACGATCGTGGGTGACAGAAACGCAAGCTCCATGCGCGTCCGCACAAAGACCGAGGTTACCTTCTCGGATTCTGCAATCTCGGCGAAACGCTCGCCGGCCAGGATACGCTCGCGCCAACCTTGCGCACGCCGCAAGTCCAGATTTCGCCCTGTCGCGTTACGGCTTCACCGCTCGTTATGGCGGTGGGGCAGGTCTCCTGTTCGGGCTCCACATCCAGGCTCAGCGCCAGATCGATCTCGGCCACCTCGAAGCCGGTAATTGTTGGGTCTATCTCCAGGTCCAGTTGGCACAGATAGCCGAGCTCGATCCGGAGCAGGTCCGAATCCCAGCCGGCGTCCTCAGCTAGGCGGTTGTCGGCCAGGATATAGGCCCGCCGTTCAGCCTCGCTCAAATGGGCGAGGAGAATAACGGGCGCCTCCTTAAGCCCCAGTTTGATTGCAGCCCGTATGCGTCCGTGGCCGGCGATGACGTTGCCGTCGGCATCGGTCAGAATGGGGTTCACAAAACCGAACTGCTCGATTGACCGGGCGATCTTGTCGATCTGTTTTTCGGAATGGGTCCTGGCGTTTCCAGCGTAGGGCGTCAGGGTTTCGGGCGCGACGTATCGCACCTTAAGCGCCATAGCGGCGCGGTCTCGGGATGACATGGGTCATACCTCCAACTTTGGGCCGGAGCGCGCTGGGCAGATTTCAGCCGCGATGGGCTCCAACCAGATTAACAAAAGGGCTTGGAGTCCGTGCGCGACCCATGTCGTGCAGTGGGATCTTGTGAGGGTCACTCGGGACCATGCCGGAGTGAGAGCCGTCGGCGGCGTTGGGGACCGAGACCCATGTCCGGTCTATCCCTGGGCCGTCCACACGCAAGACATCACGTATAGCGTGAGTTTGGCCGCCTTCGATGTACCCATTATAGGGAGGCTCGATTAAATTTTCCAGAACGCCATCAGCGTGTTTTTCTCAACACCCATTCCGTAAGTCCCGCAGAACGGACCAAGCGGACCAGGTCTTCTGGTCCAAGCAGAAGGACTTGCGGATTTTGGGATGTCAGGTCGGGACCCGAGTGCCAGACATAGAACATCCGATCAGTCCCAAAAGCTTCAAACCGTTGGACATAATCATCCAGCTCAGACTGGTTGCTTCGAGATTTCACCTGCACAAAAGCTCGCTCGCCCGTGAGCGGTTGCTCAATCTCCAGATCCACAGTCTTCTGTGGTCCGCCAACAGCGCCAGTGCGGCGCCACCCCAGTCGGCCAATGACCAGATCCACGAGAAGCTCGAAATCTTTCGGGGTCAGTGTCCGGATGAGCGTGAGGAGGTGACGGGAGAGGGCGGTCTGGCATTCCTTGATAGAGATTGCCGCGGGGTGCTGCTCGGCGTTTATCACGCGCACCACGGCGTCCAGCGAACGGAGCCTGCAGATTGTGCCTTGGTATCCGGCGGTCTGTGTAATGGCTCCGCTTAGGTCAGAAAGACGGATCGGGTTGCCCTCAATGTCGGTGTTTTGCCACGGAGCAAGAACTTCCCGTGTCCGGTAGCCGTATGATGATCGGTCTGGTTCGAGCGAAACGCCATCGTCAGCAAAGCACCACCAGAGATCGCCGTTGTGGAAAGTGATCCAAAGCGTCGATTTGGTCGCGTGATAGAAATCCAATACCTGGTCGGCGTCGCGTGTTGCGGTGCCTGAGTCAGACCGGCCGAGTTTCTCAATGGCCTCCCGACGGAGCTTGTCCCTGTCGTTTGCGAGAGCGGCATTGTGGGAAAGCGATTCGTAGAAGAGTCCCAATTTCCCATCATTGAGACATGCGTCGGCGATCTCGCCGCCTTGGCCCAGCTTTATGTACCGGCCATCACTCGGATTAATTGGTTCCGTCATTCTTGATCCCATTTTGGGATAATCCTGAGACGGGATTAGCTCTACGTGCGCCTGAAGTCCACACGCGGCGCACTAGTGGTTAAGCCATCCGATTCCGTTGCCTATCAGACGTTGCTTTCGGAGTTGGGCCGGCTCCGCAAGGAGGCTGGGCTGACACAACGAGAGTTGGCAGACCGCCTCGGAAAGCCCCAATCTTATGTGGCAAAATACGAGCTCGGTGAACGGCGCTTGGATGTGGTGGATTTTCTAGACATAGCTGAAGCCCTATCCTTTGACTGGGTCAAATTGCTTTCAACTGTAGATATTGCGCGTTCGTAGATACTGTTTGCACAGCATCGGCACGGGGGGCGCGTTGTGAGCACCTACAAAGTCAAGAGCCTGGCCCGACGTGGGTCGAGGCATGCTTTTGCACTGATACTTCAACATATCCGCGACGGGCAGGAACCATTCGTCACATACGGAGCTGTCGCCCGATTGCTGGAAACGCGGTTACGGATTCCAAGGGTGTTTCCGACGCACATTGGGGCGGTTGCCGGCAAACTGATGGATCAGATTGAAAACGTTGACGAAGATGCGCCGCTAATCAACGCTCTGATAACGCGGTCCAATGGTATCCCAGGTCGGGGATTCGGGGGATACTACGACAGGCTGTGGCGTCCTAGCGGCGGCCGATATTGGGAGAACGCCACTCGCAAGCAAAAACTTGAGATTGTCGAGGAAATTCGTGCTGAGGTGCGGCAATACCGGCGCTGGGATCAAGTTTATCGTGACCTATATGGCGTGGATCCTAAGGAAGTAATTCTCGCCAGAAAATATACTGAAAAGGATGGGAAGCCGCCCGAGACAGCTCGTCGCCCAGGTGCAGGTGAGAGTCCTGAGCATCGCAATCTTAAACTCTGGGCAGCTGCTAATCCCGAAGCGCTGGGACTTTCCGAAACGATGGTTGGGACACCTGAGCAGGGTTTACTTTCGGGGGACAGGGTCGACGTACTCTTTACTGACGGCGCAAAATTTGTGGCTGTTGAAGTCAAATCGATCCTATCCAGTGAAGATGATTGGCAGCGCGGCATCTATCAATGTGTCAAATACCGCGCCGTCGTTTCTGCGCTAGAAAAACCACTTCCAGTCTCTGTCCGGACTATCTTGCTGACTGAGCTTCCCCTCACGCCGGAGTTGAAAACCCGAGCGCGAGAGCTTGGCGTTCAGCTCAAAGTTAAGAATCTCAACGGGGCGAAATAATTTATAGGCTCAACTGTTCAATAGCGAGCAAGGGTATAGTCAGACAACGTTAACGCCATCATCCTCCACACCCCTCGCCAGCATCAGAAGGCGCTTGAATTCCTCGTTGTCGCTGTCGCTTTTCCAGAAATTGATAAAGCGACAAACGATCTGAAGGTTGCCGGCTTCGTAGTGACCGTCGCTGTCGATCCGATCTACGGAAGGAAGCAAATTTCTGTCTGCGTCTGGTCCATCAAAGTGGAAGGGTATACCGCTTAACGCGCAACGATTATCTTGCAAATCAAGCATTGAAGAGATCAGAGCGTCGAGCTCCTCGGAACTCATCGCAAGGTTTTTATTCTTGAGTGTACGCTGAACCTGCTGCCCGTTTGCATTTCGTGCCGTGTTCTCGACAGAGACGCGCATTGCAATGATCGATTTTTCACGCCCGCCTACGACACGACCATCTCGCGTTCCGCCAGTTACCCGATCCAGCTTTCCCTCAGCCGCCTGTTTCAGAAGCGTTGAGTAAATCCAGCAAAAACTGTGCGCATCAACCAGGCGAACATCCGCGAGGCCGGCTGCTTCGGAAACCAGCGGCCGCAAGCTTTGGAGTATAGCGTTATATGTAGCGTAATTCTGCCAAGAACACTGGCGGAGCGTTGTAAAATCGACTCCCAGAGCATTGAAAGCTCGGTCAAAGCCGGTGGGCTGAATCGGCATAAACCGATCCATGTCATTGAGAAAGAAGAGGTAGGCAAGGAACGGATATTTACCGCCTGAAATTTCATCCAACTTAATAAAGACCGATTTCTCGGTCTCGCCGCCACGATAGAGTTCAAAGAGAAGGGTTTCGATCTCCCCCAGCAACTTTTGGGTGGTGGCCGCTTCCAGCAAAATTCGATGATCCCGATTGGCGTGGCCGTACCGGTTTTGCCAGAAGACGAGATTATTTGTCAGATTTTGCCGGTTCTCTTGAATCTCGATTGCCGAAATCGTTTTTTGAAGAATTGCGCCAGTTCCAATGTCGCTTTCGGACCAGGATTCTGCACGCAGAAGTGAAAGGGCATAATCCCGTAGCCGCGGCTTGTAGCTCTCCCAAACCGCGGCAAGTCCCTCATCGAAATTTTTGAATGGATGCCCGGACTTGATCGTCACAAGCTCCTGAAAATGATGCCACGCCCGTTCGAAATTTTCGGCTTCGGGGGCGTCCTTCGATGCCTGATTCATCCCGCTGTAGGTCTCACCCGCGTACCAATCCAGGAAGCGCTCAAGGGCCCACGCGCTGGATACCTCCGCGCGCAGCGTGTTTGGTTGCCGCAACGGCTGAAGCGGGCCACTGAGATTTGAATTTCCGTTCGACGGTGAACTCAGGAGTCGGACGCCCTCAATGGACGGCGGCGCGGGCGGTTGGAACCAGGGGCGGGGTTCAAGTTGTCGTCGGTCCAGTGCAATCAGCTTGCCCGACGCTATCTTGAAACCAATTACATAATTGGTGGGAGGTTTAACCGGCTCGCCAAGACGGTCTCGCATTATGGTTTCGGCGGTAGCAATGGAAAGTGTCACTCGGCGGCCTCCAGATTGCAATCAGGTCCGGTTTCCAAACTCTCGTGGAGGAGGGCTTCGAGGAGGCGGGCGCGGGTGGTGTCGGCGGTGGTGACGGCGGCCTCCAGCCGGTCGCAGAGGGCCATGAGGGCATCGACCTTCGCCACGATGCGGTGTTGTTCGGCGAGGGGTGGGAGGGGGACAACGAACTGCGTCACATCGGTAAGCCGAAAACTGTTCTTGATGCCCCTTTGGGGCGCGTTGAATTGGTCTTGCGCAAAGGGCGCGCGAAAAAGCTCAGGCAAGTATCTGCCCTTCATCTCAGGCATCGGCCGAACCATTGCGGTGTGCTGATTGATATATGCGTCACCAAAGTCTTCGGGGATAAGCCCTAGCATTCCAACATCGCCGGTAATGGATATGAGAATGTCACCACCTACCAGACGTGTCCGGGTTCCTTCGCCGGTGGCCGGCGGGTTGACCCTTTGAATATTCTCCAGCCGAAGCTGGTAGTGATCCTTCGAGAGGTTGCCCATGCGCACGAAGGTGGCACCTTCGTTCGCATAGAACTTGGCCCAATCGCGCGAGCCGCTTGTCACGAATTGGCTTAGGTCTCCGAGACGCGCCCAAGCCCAGCCGCTTGGCGGTCTGAAGGAAGTCTCTTCGTCGTTAATGGGCGGCAAAGCTTTCTGCTTCCTGATCTCCCCTAATTTGACGAGCCGTTCCTTCTCCGCCGCGATCCGCTTCAGCAACTCCGAGGCCGGTTCGTCGGTCGGGTCCTGTTCCACCAGTTTTCCGCGGACGGCAAGGTTGAGGATGGTCTGGCGGAGGGGTTTGATCTGGTCGGGGCG
>NZ_JACESD010000024.1:0-43018 GCF_013911995.1 Euryhalocaulis sp. | reverse complement strand
CGCAACCCCGCTATGGGCCGAGAGAAGGCGTTCCAGCAGCGTCGTGCCCGAGCGCGCGGTCCCCGCAACGAAAATCGGGCGCGTGCTGTCGTGGCGCCCCTGCTCCGCCCCTTTCGCCATGGCTTCGGCGGAATGCGCCTGCCGAGAGGCGTCCGCGAACTGACGCACCCGGGCGGGATCGTAATTGCCGGTGGAGGCGAACAGACGATTGGCCTTCGAGAAGTGCTCGAACGATGAATCCGTGTCTCCGGCGCGGTCATTCATGACGCCGAGCGCAAATTCAAAAAGCGCCGTCTGCTTGGGATCGGAATCGCCAGCGGCGCGATAGACGTCCATGAAGCGGTCGAACCGGGCGCCTTCATCCTTCGACAGGCCCTTGAGCACGGCCAGCTGATACCAGCTTTCCGCCGAATTCGGCTCCAGCTCCAGGATTTCCTCGTGCTTGGCGCGCGCCTCGTCGAACCGGCCCAGATGGGCCAGCGCCACGGCGGCGCGCAGCTTCAGCTTGGCGTAGCCCGGATTCTGCTTTTCAAGCCGGGTCAGGACTTCCAGGGCCTTCTCGTCGCGGCCGAACTCGATCAGGTAATGGGAGAGCTGATAGACCCGGTTGAGATCGCGCGGATCCTCTTCCTGATTTTTCATCGCGCACTGAACAGCGGCGCCAGAATCGCGAAGGTCCCCGGCCAGATGCGCCAGCGGCCCCCACGCGCCCTTGCGGATGGCTTCGGGCTGCTCCAGCGCCCGGCGGATGATCTGAACCGCCTGCGCCGGTTCGCCGTTCTTCACGGCGGCCTGCGCCCCCTTGACGGCGGGCACCTTGCCGCCGCGCTCCTGATTGCCGTTCGCGCCTGCCTGCTTGTTGCTCATTATCTTACGTCTTCCCCCGGGAGTTCGCGGCCCGCCTTTGGCCTGTCGCCGCGTCGTTTGCGCGCCTTCTTAATCGTCTTGCAGGCGCCTTGTCATCCCGCGAGGCTGCGCGATGGCCGCGCGATGGCCGCAGAGACGATCTTGACCCGCCGATAAGAGCGTGGTGAGGCTCGCCGCGATCTAACGCACATGGAGACGCTTCATGCCCGCCCCCCTTATGGACACCTATGCCCCGCCGCCCGTCGTTTTCGATCACGGCAAGGGGGTCTATCTCTACAGCGACGATAACGAGGAATATCTCGACTTCATCGCTGGCATCTCGGTGAACGCGCTGGGCCACGCCCATCCTAAAGCTGTCGAGGCGCTGACGGCGCAGGCCGGCAAGCTGTGGCACCTCTCCAACATGTTCCGCGTGCCGGGGCAGGTCGAACTGGCGAACAAATACATCAAGGCGACCGGCTGGGCCGAGCGCGTCTTCTTCACCAATTCGGGAACCGAGGCGATTGAATGCGCGCTGAAAACGGCGCGCAAATACCAGTTCGTGAACGGCCATCCCGAGCGTTACCGGATCATCAGCTTCACCGGCGCTTTCCATGGCCGCACCTATGGCGCGATCAATGCCGGCGGCAACCCGAAATATCTCGAAGGCTTCGGCCCCGCCATGCCCGGCTTCGATCAGGTGGAATTTGGCGATCTGGAGGCCGTGAAAGCAGCGATTTCCGATGAAACCGCGGCGATCATCGTTGAGCCGGTGCAGGGCGAAGGCGGCGTTCGCGCCCTGCCCGAGGAATTCCTGCGCGCCCTGCGCGATCTCTGCGACGAACACGGCCTGATGCTGATCTATGACGAGGTGCAATGCGGCGCCGGGCGCACCGGCAAGCTGTTCGCCTATGAATGGGCCGGCGCGGACGATGCGCGGCCGGACATCATGGCGGTCGCAAAGGGCGTGGGCGGCGGTTTCCCGATGGGCGCCTGCCTTGCGACCGACGCCGCGGCGGCCGGGATGCAGATCGGCTCCCACGGCTCCACCTTCGGCGGCAATCCGCTGGCCATGGCGGTCGGCAACGTGGTCATCGACGAGCTGACCAAGGACGGCTTCATGGACCACGTCGTGAAGGTGTCCAATTTCCTGCGCCAGCAGGTGGCCGGGCTGGCCGATGAATATTCCGACCTGGTCGAGGACGTGCGCGGCAAGGGCCTGCTGATGGGCCTGAAGCTGAACGAGCGCGTGGTGAACAAGGACGTCGCCGCGCTGGCGCGTGACGAGAAGCTCCTGGTCGGCGCGGCCGGCGACAATGTGCTGCGCATGGCGCCGCCGCTGATCATCGAGGAAAAGCACGCCCGCGAAGCGGTCGAGAAACTGGACCGCGCGTTCGCCAAAGCGCGTGAGAAACTGTCGGACTGACCCGCATGGATACGCCGCGTTCCAACAGCCCCGCCGGACTGGACGATCTGGCTGCGACCGACGACACCGTCGCGCCGTTCCAGATTGAAAAACAGCCCGTGCGCGGCCGCGTGGTCCGCATGGGCCCGGCGCTGGACCAGATTCTCACCGCCCACGACTACCCGGAGCCGGTCGCCCGGCTGCTGGGCGAGGCGGTGCTGATCACGGTTCTGATCGGCGCGTCGCTGAAATTCGACGGCCGGCTGATCCTGCAGGCCAGCGGCGACGGGCCGGTGTCCTTCCTGGTGGCGGATTACGCCACCAGCGGGGCGATCCGCGCCTATGTGAAGCTGGATCCCGAGCGCGTGGACGCCGCCATCGAGGCGGCTCAGGAGGGTCTGGGCGCGCTTCTTGGCGAAGGCACGATGGCCATGACCATCGACCAGGGTCCGGACATGGACCGTTATCAGGGCGTTGTGCCGCTGGAAGGCGAGACGATCGCCGAAGCCGCCGAAGCCTATTTCGCCCAGTCGGAGCAGATTCCCACCCGCATCAAGTCCGCCATCGGTCGCTGGCAGGGCGAGGGCAAAGCCACGCACTGGCGCGGCGGCGCCATGATGATCCAGCAGATCGCCGCCGACGATGCGCGCGGCGACGCGGGCGAGGCGTGGAACACGGCCCGCGCCCTGTTCGACACGCTGGCCGATGACGAGCTGATCGATCCGGAGCTTTCCGGCGGTCGCGTGCTGTTCCGCCTGTTCCATGAGGACGGCGTGCGCCTGATGGATTCGCAAGCCATCCGGTTCGAGTGCCGCTGCTCCCGCGACAGCGTGCGCAATCTTCTGTCCAGCTTCTCCGAAGAGGAAATCGGGGAGATGGTGGAGGATGGCGCGGTCAGCGCGACCTGCGAATATTGCAATACGCAATACGCCTTCGACGCGGCGGAACTGGCCCCCGGTCAGCCGCGCCAGTAGGCGGGCGACAGCAGGACCAGCACGGTCACGACCTCCAGCCGGCCGACGAACATTCCCGCCGCCATGGCCCATTTTGCCGCGTCGGGAAGCGGCTGGAACGTGCCCGCCGGCCCGATGATCGTACCCAGCCCCGGCCCGACATTGGCAACGCTGGTCGCCGCGCCCGACAGCGCGGTCACCAGGTCCAGCCCGATGGCGGACAGGAATATGGCCAGCGCGGCAAAGCACAGGAAAAACAGGAAGAAAAAGCTGAGGACCGAGAAGATCGTGTCCTCCGGCACCACGCGGCCATTATATTTCAGCCGCGCCACCACGTTGGGCCGCGCCATCTCCAGCACATAGGTCTTCAGCGCCAGGAAGGCGATCTGGTAGCGGAAAATCTTGATGCTGCAGGAGGTCGATCCCGCGCACCCGCCTATGAACATCAGGCAGAAAAAGAAGGCGTTCGCGAACCCGCCCCACAGCGCATAATCGGCCGTGGCGTAGCCGGTTCCGGTCATGATCGACACGGCGTTGAACGCGGCCAGGCGCACCCCGCGCACCGGCTGATGGATTTCCGCCAGCCACAGATAGAAGGTCAGGATCAGCGTGACGGTCAGGAAAATGCCCAGATAGACCCGCACCTGCGAGTCGGTCAGGAAGGCGTCGGGCCGCCCGCGCGCCGCCATCATATAGAGCACGAACGGCACGCCGCCCGCGAACATGAAGATCGTCCCTACAATATCCGCCCCGCCGGTCATGAACGCGCCCATGGAGCGGTCGGAGGTAGAGAACCCGCCCGTGGCGATGGTTGTCATCGCGTGGCACACCGCGTCGAACAGACTCATGCCCGTCGCCCAGTAGGAAATGGCGCAGGCCATGGTCAGGGCGATATAGATGCCGCCGATAAAGGCGGCGATCTGGGTGGCGCGGGGCAGGATCTTCTCCGACTTGTCGGAGGATTCGAGGCGGAACAGCTGCATCCCGCCGACCCGCAGCATGGGCAGAACGGCCAGCGCGGTGACAATGATGCCGATGCCGCCCATCCATTGCAGGATGGACCGCCACAGCAGGACGCCCGGCGGCATGTCGTCAAGCCCGGTCAGAATCGTGGCCCCGGTAGTGGTCAGGCCCGATGTCGACTCAAAAAACGCATCGGTGACCGACAGGCCCAGATCGCTGATCACGAAGGGAATGGCCCCGAAGGCGGCCAGCAGGACCCAGGTCAGCGAGACCAGCAGGAAGGCAGTGCGCACGGTCAGGCGCTTGCCATGCCCCCAGTTTGCCAGCGCCAGCCCGCCGCCCAGGAACATCGAAAGCCCGCCGCCCGTCGCAAAGGCGCGCCAGTCCTTCGACCCGGCGATCAGGTCGGCCAGCATCGGCAGCATCATCGCCGCGCCCAGCCCGGACAGCAGCACGCCAATCACCAGCATAACGGGCCGTACATCCATCACGTTGAGCTGGTTTCCCCCGAAAAACACGCGGCGCGCTTGATCCCCCGCGCCGTTCGACCTTAAGCCTGTTCGACAACGCGCCCAAGCGCGAGTCGGGACAACAGCGCCATTTCATGACAGGCATACTCCCCAGCCAGACCCTGGCCCAGATGATCGAAAGCGGCGCGCTTGCCGCCACAGACGGATTCGAGCCGGGCCAGATCCAGCCCGCCAGCCTTGATCTGCGGCTGGGGCGCACCGCCTACCGGCTGCGCGCCAGTTTCCTGCCCGGCGCGGGACGCACGGTGGAAGACCGCCTAAACGGCGACATCGTCATGCACCGGATCGACCTCAGCGAAGGCGCGGTTCTGGAGACGGGCTGCGTCTATCTCGTCCCGCTGGCCGAGCGTCTGGCCCTGCCGGAAGACGTCTCCTGCGCGGCCAATCCGAAAAGCTCCACCGGCCGTATCGACGTGTTCACGCGCGTCATCACCGACGGCGCGCAGGCCTTCGACGCCGCGCCCGCCGGCTATCAAGGCCCGCTCTATCTGGAAATCAGCCCGCGCACCTTCTCGGTTCTGGTGCGGCCGGGCGCGCGTCTGGCGCAGATCCGCCTGCGCCGCGGAAGCCCGGCGCCGCTGAAGGAAATCACTCTGGGCGTAGACCTGACGGGCGGCGAATCCGGGGTCATCGGCTATCGCGCGCGCCGCCACTCCGGCCTGATTGATCTTGAGAATCTCGGCGGTCACGACCCCGCCGATTTCTGGGAGCCCGTGCCCGCGCGCGGCGGACGCATGGTTCTGGATCCGGACGAATTTTATATTCTCGCCTCCGCCGAAAGCGCCTCCGTCGCGCCGGACGAGGCGGCGGAAATGGCCCCCATCGCCACCGAGATCGGCGAATTCCGCGCCCATTACGCCGGCTTCTTCGACCCCGGATTCGGCTGGGAATCCGCCGGCGGCGCAGGCTCCCGCGCCGTGCTGGAAGTGCGCGGCCGCGATGTGCCCTTCATGCTGGAGCACGGACAGGCCGCGGCCCGCCTCGTCTATGAAGCGCTGGAAGCCCCGGCGGACGCGGTTTACGGCGCCAGCGGCTCCCACTACCAGGCCCAGGGCCTGAAACTCTCGAAACATTTCGGCGGGTGGGGCTAAACTTCTAGGCCGCCCGCCCCACCGTTTCGACGAGCGAATCCACTATCTTCTCGACCTTCCGGGCGTCGTCGCCCTCGGCCATGATGCGGATCAGGGGCTCGGTGCCGGATTTGCGGATGACGAGGCGGCCTGAATCGCCCAGCTCGGCCTCGGCCTCGCGGATCGCCTCTTTCACTTCATCGGCCTCCAGCGGCGCGCCGGACTTGTAGCGGACATTCTTCAGGATCTGCGGGGCCGGTTCGAACTGGCGCAGTATCTGGCTGGCCGGCTTGTCGGCCTCCACCATCGCGGCCAGCACCTGCAACGCCGCCATCAGGCCGTCGCCGGTGGTGGCGAAATCCGACAGCACGACATGGCCGGACTGTTCGCCGCCCAGATTGTAACCGTCGGCGCGCATCTTCTCGACAACATAGCGGTCGCCGACCTGCACGCGCTCGAGAGCGAGTCCGTCCTCTTTCAGGCATCGCTCCAGCCCCAGATTGGACATGATGGTCGCCACGATGCCGGGCCTGGCGAGGCGCTCGCGCTTGTGCCAGGACCGCGCGATCAGGGCGAGGATCTGGTCGCCGTCGACGATCTCCCCGTGTTCGTCACAGACGATGATGCGATCGGCGTCGCCATCCAGCGCCAGCCCGATATCGGCGCGCATTTCCTTGACCTTGGCGGCCATCGCGCCGGGATGGGTGGAGCCGACCTCGTCATTGATGTTGAAACCGTTCGGGCTGACGCCGACCGAGATAACCTCCGCCCCCAGCTCCCACAGCGCGGCCGGGGCAACCTTGTAGGCCGCGCCATTGGCGCAATCGACCACCACGCGAAGCCCGTTCAGGCGCAGGCGTCGCGGCAGGGTGGCCTTCACGATCTCCACATATCGCGCCTGCGCGTCATCCACGCGCTTGGCGCGGCCCAGCTTGTCGGCCGGGGCGAGTTCTTCCTCCAGCCCGCGATCCATCAGGCTCTCGATTTCCAGCTCCGTGGAATCGTCCAGCTTGTAGGCGTCCGGCCCGAACAGCTTGATGCCGTTGTCGTGATAGGCGTTGTGCGAGGCGGAAATCATCACGCCCAGATCAGCGCGGAGCGAGCGCGTCATCATCGCCACGCCCGGCGTCGGAAGCGGGCCGAACTGGAAGACGTCCATCCCGACCGAGGTGAAACCCGCCACCAGCGCTGTCTCGATCATGTAGCCTGACAGGCGCGTATCCTTGCCGATCACCACCGAATGGCGGCGGCCCGTATCGCGCCGGAAATAGCGCCCCGCCGCCTGGCCGAGGCGCAATGCGGTTTCCGCGGTCATTGGCGGCTTGTTGGTCAGGCCGCGCACGCCGTCGGTTCCGAAATAGCGTTTTTCCATTCTGGCGCCTCTTTTTTCGCCGTAATTCAATTGCAGGCAACATGACTCGGTCGCCATTTACCTTTGCCGGGTTATAGCGTCCATGACCTGACGAATCGCTAAAGGGATCAGTTCAATGTGCGGAATTATCGGAATTGTCGGTGACAAGCCGGTCGCAGAGCGGCTTCTGGACGGCCTGCGGCGGCTGGAATACCGCGGTTACGATTCCGCCGGACTGGCCGTACTGGACGACGGCAAGGCCGCGCGCCGGCGCGCCGCCGGCAAGATCAAGGCGCTGGAATCCGCATTCGAGGCCGATCCCGTCGACGCCCATATCGGCATCGCCCATACGCGCTGGGCCACGCACGGCGCGCCGAATGAGACCAACGCCCATCCCCATCGCGCCGGCCGTGTCACGGTCATCCATAACGGCATCATCGAGAATTTCCGGGAGTTGAAGGACGAGCTGCACGCCAAGGGCCGCACTTTCGTCACCCAGACCGATTCCGAAGCGGTGGCCGTGCTGGTCGACCAGGCGATGGACGAGGGAATGACGCCCCGCGAAGCCGTGCAGGGCGCGCTGTCGCGGCTGGAGGGAGCCTTTGCGCTGGTCTTCCTGTTCGATGGCGAGGATGACCTTCTGATCGGCGCCCGGCGCGGCTCTCCGCTGGTCGTCGGGCTGGGCGACGGGGAAACCTATCTGGGCTCGGACGCCATGGCCGTCGGCCCGCTGACCCGCCGCGTGATCTATCTGAAAGAGGGCGACTGGGCGGTCGCCACGCGCGCCGGCGCAACCGTCTATGACGAGAACAATCAGGAAGTGACGCGCCCTGTCGCGCTGCTGGAAGCCAATCAGGCCGTGGCGGCGAAGGGCAATCACCGCCACTTCATGGAAAAGGAAATCTACGAACAGCCGGAGGTGGTGGCCCGCACCCTCTCGGCCTATGTGAACGAGGACCTGACGATCAGCCTGCGCGACGGTCTGGATTTCTCACAATATAGCCGCGTCCTTATCACGGCCTGCGGCACGGCCAGCTTCGCCGGCGAGATCGCCCGCTACTGGTTCGAGCAGGTGGCGAAGCTTCCCGTCGAGGTCGATATCGCCTCCGAGTTCCGCTACCGCGAACCGGCGCTGGACACCGGCGCGCTGGCCCTGTTCATCAGCCAGTCGGGCGAGACCGCCGATACGCTGGCCGCCCTGCGCTATTGCAAGGAGGCGGGCCTGACCACCGCGGCGCTGGTGAACGTGCCCGAATCCTCCATCGCGCGGGAGGCGGACATCGTCCTGCCCACCCTGGCGGGGCCGGAGATCGGCGTCGCCTCCACCAAGGCCTTCACCTGCCAGCTGGCCGCGCTGGCCGCGCTGGCCGTGGCGGCGGGCGCGCAGCGTGGCGCGCTGTCGAAAGACGAGGCCGCCGCCCATGCCCGTTCGCTGATGCACGCGCCGCATTTGATGAACAAGGCGCTGGAGAGCGAAACCGATATTCAGGCCATGGCGCAGGAACTCTCCCGCGCCCGGGACGTGCTGTATCTTGGCCGCGGGGTCTATTTCCCGCTGGCGCTGGAAGGCGCGCTGAAACTCAAAGAGATCAGCTATATCCATGCGGAGGGTTACGCCGCCGGCGAGCTGAAGCACGGCCCCATCGCGCTGATCGAGGACGGCACGCCGGTCATCGTCATCGCCCCGCACGACAAGCTGTTCGACAAGACCGCCTCCAACATGCAGGAGGTCGCGGCGCGCGGCGCGCGCCTGGTGCTGATCTCCGATGAAAAGGGCCTGAAGGAAGCCGCCGATCTGGAGCCTGCGGGGATCGCCGCGCCAGAGGCCGATCCCCTGATCGCGCCCATCGTTCACGCCGTCCCGGTGCAGCTACTGGCCTATCACGTGGCTGTCGAGAAAGGCACCGATGTGGACCAGCCCCGGAACCTCGCCAAGTCGGTAACGGTTGAGTAGCCCGCCCCGCGCTTTACCCTGTGCCGGACACGGCCCCCAGCAAGAGTGATAAAATGAAAAAAGTCCGCAAAGCGGTCCTGCCCGTCGCCGGTCTCGGCACGCGCGTCCTGCCCGCAACCAAGTCGATCCCGAAAGAGATGCTGCCGGTCTTCGACCGTCCTGCCATCCAGTATGTGGTGGACGAGGCGCTGGAAGCGGGAATCGAGCATCTGGTCTTCGTCACCGGCCGTAACAAGGGCGCGATCGAGGACTATTTCGACCGCGCCTATGAGCTGGAAACCACGCTCCAGAACAAGGGCAAGGACGACGTGCTGGCGGAGCTGGAAGCCTCAATCCCCGAGCCCGGCTCCATGAGCTTCGTGCGCCAGCAGGCCCCCAAGGGCCTCGGCCACGCCATCTGGTGCGCCCGCGACGTCATAGGGGACGAACCCTTCGCCATCCTGCTGCCGGACGTGCTGGTGAAGGCCGCGCCCTCCTGTCTGGCGCAGATGACCGCCGCCTACGAGCAATCGGGCGGTGGCAACGTGATCGCGGTGGAGGAAGTGGCGCGCGAGGACGTGAACAAATACGGCATCATCGACCCCGAGGGCGGGACCGAGGGCGTCATCAAGATGAAGGGCATGGTGGAAAAGCCGGACGTCGATTCCGCGCCCTCCAACCTCTCCATTACCGGCCGCTACATCCTGCAGCCGGAAATCTTTGAGCTTCTGGCGACGCAGGGGCGCGGCGCGGGCAACGAAATCCAGCTGACCGACGCAATGGCGCGGCTGATGGAGGAGCAGGCCTTCCACGCCGTGAAATATGAGGGCCGCTCATATGATTGTGGCAACAAGATCGGATACCTGACCGCCATCGCGGCCTATGCCCTGAACGATGCCGAATGGGGCGCGGAGGCCCGTCAGGCCTTGGCGGATGCGCTGGACGGCGCGTCCTGAGCGGCGCGCCATTCCTTCAGCCAGTCAACGAAACGCGCCACCCCGTCTTCCAGCGCCACCTTGTTTTCGAAGCCGTAAGCCTCGCGGATATGGGTCACATCGGCGGAGGTGGTCAGCACGTCGCCCTTGTGGCGCGGCAGGTCTTCGCGCCGCGCCGGCTTGCCGACGGCTTTTTCCAGCGCGGTCACCAGCTCCAGAACCGGACGCGCATGTGATCCGCCAATATTGAACAGGCGGTGGCGCCCGCTCTCCGGCGCATCTTCCACGACGCGGACCAGCGTATCGATGACATCGTCGATATAGGTGAAATCGCGCACCATCTCGCCCCCATTAAAAAGATGGATCGGCTCGTCCCGCATCATGGCTTCGGCGAACAGCCAGTAGGCCATGTCCGGCCGGCCCCATGGGCCATAGACGGTGAAGAAGCGCAGCCCCGTCTGGGTCAGGCCATAAAGGCTGGAATAGGCGTTGCTCATCAGCTCGCCGGACCGCTTGGTCGCGGCGTAGAGCGAAGCCGGATCGTCCACCCGGTCCTCTTCGGAGAACGGCGCGGCGTCGCGTTCGCCATAGACGGAGCTGGACGAGGCATAGACAAGGTGGCGCACGCATTCGGCCCGCCGCGCGGCCTCGATCACCGACAGATGCCCCATCATGTTGGAGCGGCCATAGGCCAGCGGATTTTCCAGCGAGTAACGAACCCCCGCCTGCGCGGCGAGGTGCAGGATCCGCTCGGGCTTCACCGCCTTGACCAGCGCCTCCGTGGCCTCCGCATCGGCCAGGTCCAGCTTTTCGAAGGAGAAGGCGTCAGAGCGGCCCAGCTCGGCCAGACGCGCCTGTTTCAGGGCCGGGTCGTAATAATCATTGATGACATCCACGCCCACGATTTCCGCGCCGCGCGCCATCAGCGCGCGGCAAGCGTGGAAGCCGATAAACCCTGCGGCGCCAGTGACGAGAATTTTCATCTTGCTGCGAGATTTCCTGTCAGGCGCGGCCCTTGCGCCGCGTGATGGATTGCCGCGCTTGGTAACCGATCCCGCTGAACCTGTCGATCAAGCGGGCGCAATCGGCGACCGCGATCCATAGGCGATGAAATGCGGATTGGCGAAATCGGAATCCAGCGCCTGCTCGCGCTTGTCATAGCTGAGCGGCTGACCGTCCACCGTGGTCACGCATCCGCCCGCGCTGACCAGCACGGCGTGACCGGCCGCGGTGTCCCATTCCATCGTGCGGCCCAGCCGCGGATAGACATCGGCCGCGCCTTCCGCCACCAGGCAGAATTTCAGGGACGACCCGGCGGAGACCGTATCCGTTACGCCCAGCGCCTTTAGAAAATCGTCCGTCTCGGGCGTCCGGTGGGACCGGCTGGCCACCGCGGTCGGCGGGCTGGCCGGCTGGCGCACGGACATGGGTTTGAGGTCATATTCTCCGGGATTGCGGCAATCGACTTCACCAGTCCTGGCGTGATCGCCACAGCCGACATAGAGCTTCTTCGTGGCCGGCGCATAGACTACCCCGATCACCGGGGTGCGGTCCCGCACCAGGCCGATATTCACCGTGAAATCGCCGCCGCCGCGAATGAATTCCTTGGTGCCGTCCAGCGGATCGACCAGGAAGAAATCCCCGTCCGTATCGGGAATGCGTCCGGCCTCGACAGACTCCTCGGCAACCACCGGACAGTCGGGCGTCAGCTTGGCCAGCTCTTTCAGGATATAGGCCTCGGCCCGCTGGTCGGCGATGGTGACCGGCGAGTCGTCGTCCTTGCGCTCGACTTCGAGGGAATTGCCCTCATAGACGTCCAGGATGATCCGCCCGGCCTCAAGCGCGATGCGCTCCAGGCCCTTGATCAGGTCGGCGTCACAGATCGAATTTGTGGCCGACATAGCCCAGAAGCTCCTCTACGCATTCCTCGACGCTGCGCTCGGCGGTGCGCAGGGTAAAATCGGCCTCGGCCGGTTCTTCATACGGCGCGGAAACGCCGGTGAAGTCCTTGATCTCGCCCGAACGCGCCTTCTTGTAGAGGCCCTTGGGATCGCGTTCCTCGCACACTTCCAGCGGGGTCGCGACATAGATCTCGTGGAAGCCCTCGCCCACCGAATCCCGCGCCCGCTGACGGTCGGAGCGATACGGGGAAATGAAGGATGAGAGCACGATCACGCCGGCGTCGGAGAACAGCGAGGCGACCTCGCCCACGCGGCGGATATTCTCCGCCCGGTCTTCCGGGGAGAAGCCCAGATTGGCGTTCAGCCCGTAGCGCACATTGTCGCCGTCCAGCACGTAGGTGGAGTAGCCGCGTTCGAACAGCGCCTTTTCCAGCGCCACGGCGATGGTGGATTTGCCCGCGCCCGAAAGCCCGGTGAACCACAGCACCCCGCCCTTGTGATGGTTGCGGCGTTCGCGCGCCGCGCGGTCCACATTGGTGGTGACCTTGTAGATATTGGTGGACTTCACCGTACTCAGCGAGCGCTGATCCGGATAGCCCTCCATGGAGATGATGCCGCCGCCGGCGATGTCGTAGCCATCGACGATCACGAAGCGCCCGGTGTTCGGATTCTCGGTGAACTCGTCCAGCGCTATCATGCGCTTGCAGCGGATGATCACCTCGCCAACCTGGTTGCGCTCGACCTGTTCGGCCTCGCGGTTGGACAGGTCCCCGGTGTCGACGATGCGCTCCACCGACTCGATCTTGGCGTTCGCCTGCAGCGTGCCGATCTTGATCTTGTAGGCTTTCTTGACGCTCAGCGGCTCGCGGCCGAGCCAGAAGATGCGCGCCCGGAAGACGTCTGTCTCCACGGGAGGATTATCCACCTGGCTCATGATCTGGCCGCGCTCGACGAAGATCTGCTCTTCCAGCGTGATGCCCACGCTCTCGCCCGCGGAGGCCGCGGTCGGGTTCTCGCGGCTGTCGGGCCAGGTCTCGATGCTCTTGATGCGTGAGGACTTGTTCAGCGGAGAGAACATCACCCGGTCGCCCACGCGCAGCTTCCCGGACTCGATGCGCCCGGCGATGATGCGGCGGTCGTCAAACTTGTAGACGTCCTGAACCGGCATTCGCAGCGGCTGATGAGACAGCGGCTCGGGCATCTTGAAGCTGTCGAACGCCTCGACAACCGTCGGACCTTCATACCAGTCCATATTGGCTTTTTCGTCGCCATCGGTGCGCATGGCGATCATGTCGCCCTCGCGCGCGGATACCGGCACAACGAAGGTCGCCTCGACCCCGACGGAGTTCAGATACTGACGGTATTCGGCCTCGATTTCATCGAACCGGGCCTGGCTGTAATCCACGCGGTCCATCTTGTTCACCGCGACCGCCACCTGACGCACGCCCATCAGGGACAGAAGATAGCCGTGGCGGCGAGACTGCTCCTGCACGCCCTCGCCCGCGTCGATGACCAGCAGCGCCGCATCGGCCTGCGCCGCGCCGGTGACCATGTTCTTCAGAAACTCGGTATGGCCCGGCGCGTCGATGATCGTGTAGTCGCGCTTTTCGGTGTGGAACCAGATCTGCGAGGTGTCGATCGTGATGCCCTGATCACGCTCGGCCTGCATGGCGTCCATCAGGAAGGCCCATTCGAAGGGCATGCCGCGCTTGCGGCACATCTCGGTGATCGCTTCCATCTTGCCGTCCGGCAGAGAGCCGGTGTCGTGGAACAGGCGGCCGACCAGCGTCGATTTGCCGTGATCCACGTGACCCACGATCACGGTGCGCAGAAGCTCGCGGTTGCGGTCCGCCTCCGCCTGGATTTTAGCGTCTTTGGGCATGGGCATGTCTTTCGTCATCGGACCCGGTGTAAATGGAGAGGGCGCGCGCCGGCGCTAGAGGTAACCGCCTTCGCGGAGACGTTCGAAAGCGTCTTCGGTCTCGTGATCCATGGCGCGGCCGGAGCGTTCGGAAACCTTGGTCGTGCGCAGTTCCTGGATGATCTCCTCGACCGTCGAGGCGTCGGAATCGACCGGGTTGGTGATGTCCTGATCGCCCAGCGAGCGGTAACGCTTGCCGTTCTTGGAGAAATACAGGGAGATCAGCGGGATCTCCTCGCGCTTGGTGTATTCCCAGATATCCAGCTCCGTCCAGTGCAGCAGCGGATGGATGCGGATATGCGTGCCTTCCGGGTAATCGGTCTTGTACTGGTCCCAGAATTCCGGCGGCTGATCGCGGAAATCCCAGTTGCCTTCCAGCCCGCGGGGCGAGAACACCCGTTCCTTGGCGCGCATGGACTGCTCGTCCCGGCGGATGCCGGCGACCAGACCGTTGAAGCCGTGCTTCTGGGTCGCCATGCGCAGGCCGGCCGTCTTGCGGGCCGCGGAGCGCGCGGCCGGGCCAAGGCCCTCGCCGTCGATGTCCTCGATCGGCGGACATTCCTCGCGAATGAAGTCCAGACCCCATTCCTCAGCGTAGCGGTCGCGGAATTCATACATTTCGGGAAATTTCTTGCCCGTATCGACGTGCATCACCGGAAACGGGATGTGACCCAGAAACGCCTTCTTGGCCAGCCAGACCATGACGTTCGAGTCTTTGCCCAGCGACCACAGCAGGGCCATCTTGTCGATGCGATTGAATGCTTCGCGGAAAATATAGACGCTTTGCGCCTCGAGCCTATCGAGCCGATCCATGACTGGCCGTCCGTTCCCTTTAGATTTGGCGTACACGCGAGCCGAAACGGGCGAAATGCTGCGCATCCCGCCCACCGGCGCGCGAACCTAGCGATACGCCGTCATAGGGGCAATCACTAACCAATCATTATTCGCAGCTACGCTGGTTCATTGATTGCATGGCGGGCGCGGTCTAGAGAAACGGCCCTGACGGGATACATCAAAGGGGGACGGCGGTGCGGAGTTCTGCCGCGGCCACACGCGCGAAGAACTGGATGATCGACAAGGCGCTTCCGCTATGGCGGGAACGCGGCGTTGATCCCGCGCGCGGCGGATTTGTCGAACGTCTCACCCTGCAAGGCGAGCCGGACTATCACGCCATCCGGCGCCTGCGCGTACAGGCCCGCCAGATCTATGTTTTCTCCCATGCTTCCATCCTTGGATGGGACAGCGGCGGCAAGACGCTGGCGGCGAACGGATTCGACTATCTGGTCGATCGCGGCTGGCGCGCCGACGGCGAACCCGGCTGGGTTCATCTGCTGACGCCCGAGGGGAAAATCGAGGATCCGCGCCGCGACGCCTATGACCATGCTTTCGTCCTTCTGGCCTGCGCCTGGGCGTACCGCGCCACCGGCGATTCGCAGATTCTGGACGTGGCTGAAGAAACCCTCGCCTATCTGGACGAGGCGATGGGCGCGAAGAATGGCGGCTGGCTGGAAGGCGCGCCGCACGCCGGTCCGCGCCGCCAGAATCCGCACATGCACGCGCTGGAAGCTTTCCTCGCCCTCTATCAGGCCACGGGCGAACAGCGCTGGCTGGACCGGGCGCTGGACGTTTTCAAGCTGTTCGAGACGCACTTCATGTGCGGCGATAGCGGCCGCCTGACCGAGTATTTCGAGGATGATTGGCGTCCCGCCAACGGCGCCCACCGCGACCGGTACGAGCCCGGCCACCACGCCGAGTGGATCTGGCTGCTGCACCGTTACGCTCAGGAAACCGGCGCCGACACCGCGGACCACGCCGCCGCGCTCTATGACTACGCCGTCAATCGCGGCATGGACCGCGACAGCGGCTTCTTCTGGGACGAAGTGACCGGAACGGGCGAAATCCGCCGCGCCAGCCGCCGCTGCTGGCCCCAGACCGAGCTTCTGAAGGCCCGGCTGGCGCGTATCGAGGCCGGCGCCAACGGCGAGGCGCGCGAGGAAGCGGAGGCGACGCTGGACGCCCTCATGGACGTCTATCTGACGCCGCAGCCCGAGGGCGGCTGGATGGACCGGTTCGACGCCAAGGGACGCCCGGCCGCCGACGCCATTCCCGCCAGCACGCTTTACCACCTGATGTGCGCGTTCGCCGAAGCCGACCGGGTTCTGAACGCGAAAGAGGATTCATGACCGACAAGACCGTCGTCACGCCGGTGATCATGTCCGGCGGGTCGGGCACGCGCCTGTGGCCGATGTCGCGGCAGGCCCGGCCCAAACAGCTGCGCGCCCTGATGAGCGATCACACGCTGCTGCAGGAAACCGCCCTGCGCGCTTCCGGCGAGACGGGCGATGTGACGTTCGGCGACCCGATCATCATCTGCAACGCCGCCCATCGCGAGGAAATCGCCACGCAGATGGACGCTGTCGGGATCACCCCGGCCGCCATCGTGCTGGAGCCGGTGGGCCGCAACACCGCGCCCTGCGCCGCCGCGGCCGCCGCCCTGATGGCGGAAACCGGCGAGGACGGCCTGATGCTGCTGCTGCCCGCCGACCATCATATCCGCGACGCGGAAGGCTTCCGCGCCGCCGTGGCGCGCGCGGCCGGCGCGGCGCGGGACGGCGCGCTGGTCACGTTCGGCATCCGCCCGGACGGGCCGGAGACCGGCTATGGCTATATCCGCCGCGGCGAAAAATCCGGCGCGGCCTATTCCGTCGACCAGTTTGTCGAGAAACCGGACCGGAAAACCGCCGAACGCTATCTGGAAGAAGGCCTGTATTCCTGGAACGCCGGCATCTTCCTGTTCCGCGCCGACCGTCTGGCCGAGGAAATGCGCGGCCAGTGCCCGGAGATTCTGGACGCCGCAGCCGCCGCGCTGAAGGCCGCCCTGCGTTCCGACGGCGTGATCGCGCTGGACCCGGCCATCTTCGCCGACTGCCCGTCCGACTCCATCGACTATGCGGTCATGGAAAAGACCAGCCGCGCGGCCGTCCTTCCCATGGATATCGGCTGGAGCGATATCGGCTCCTGGTCGGCGCTGTGGGAGCTGGCGGAAAAGGACGAAGCCGGTCTCGCCGCCCATTCGGACCGCGTGATCGCCATTGGCGCCAGGAACAGCTATGTGCGCAGCGACGGTCCGCTGGTCGCCGCGCTTGGCGTGGAGGATCTTATCGTTGTGGCCTCCGGCGACGCCGTATTGGTCGCCCGCCGCGACGCGGTTCAGGACGTGAAGAAAGTGGTCGAGGAATTGAAAACCCGCAACCGGGACGATCTGGTCTAGCCCGGCTTCACCGACGCTACGCAGCGCGCAATCGAGTCCCGCCAACTTGGCAAGGTGATGCCGGCGGTCTCTTCCAGTTTTGAGCAATCCAGCCGCGAATCCGCCGGCCGCGGCGCCGGCGCGCCCCAGGCCTCGGTGGTGGTCGGCGAAACCGACGCTTCATGGCCCAGGCGGCGCACCTCGTCCGCAATCGCCTCGCCCACTTCGAACCAGCTCGCATCCCCGGCGCCCGCCGCGTGATACAGGCCCGGCTCCGCCGCGCCCTCCAGACGCGCCTCGGCCAGTTTGAAGATTGCCGCGGCGAGATCCGGCGCGAAGGTCGGATTCAGCGTCTGGTCCGCGACGACGTTCGCCTCGCCCGCCTCGATCAGGCGGCCGGCGACGGCGCGCACGAAATTGCGGCCCTCATCGTCAAACACGCCCGACGTGCGGACGATCACCGCTTCGGGGTGCGCCGCGGCGACGGCGGTCTCGCCCGCATATTTGGATTTTCCATAGACCCCCGCCGGATGCGGCGCGTCCTCTTCGGTATAGGGCCGGCGCAGCTGGCCATCGAACACATAATCCGTGGAAACATGGACGAAGGCCGCCCCGGCCTTCTCCACCGCATCGGCCGCGGCCGCCGCGCCTGTTTCGTTCACCGCGAACGCCGCGTCCGGCTCCTCTTCCGCCTTGTCGACGGCGGTGTAGGCGGCGGCGTTGATCACCAGCGCCGGCGCGATCTTGGCGATGGCGTCGCGCACGCTGCGCGGATCGGTCAGGTCCAGCACCGGACGCCCCAGCGCCGTTACCTCAAACCCGCTCTCGCAGCTCTGCAGCGCCCGCGCCAGCTGGCCGGAGCTTCCAAGGATGAGCGCCAGTCTCCGAGCCATGACCCTAAGCGAAGTCCCGCGGCAGGGCGTCCAGCTTCGGCCACTGGGTGTCGCGCTCCGACTGCACCGGCGTTTCCAGCCAGTCCGGCCAGTCGAACCCGATCACCGGATCGTCCCAGGCGATGCCGCGCTCATGTTCGGGCGAATAGAAATCCGTCGCCTTGTAGAGAAGGGTCGTGTTGTCCTCGAGGGTGAGAAAGGCGTGTGCGAACTGTTCGGGCAGGAACAACGCCTCGCGTGATTCGGCGCGCAGCTCATAGGACGCGCTCTGCCCGAAGGTCGGCGAATCGGGGCGCAGATCGACCGCGACATCCAGCACCGCTCCGGACACCACCCAGATCATCTTGCCCTGCGCCATCGGCGGCGCCTGATAGTGAAACCCGCGCAGCGTCCCGCGATTATTGGAAACCGACCAGTTATCCTGAACGAAACGGGCGGGCAGCCCCGCCTCTTCCATCCGACGTTCGGAGAACAGCTCGGAAAACCATCCGCGCGAATCTTCAAAAGCCGGCGGCTTGAGCTTCATGAATCCGGGCAAAGCGAGTTCGGTGGCGAATTCTGCGCTCATAATAGTCCTTCTGGGCGGGAATAAGCTGCTATAAATGCGGGAATTAAGGCTGTCACCGGCTCTGCGGGCTTGTCACCCTTCTATCACACCGCCTAAAGAGGCCCGCAACGCATGGCGTGAGCCAAAGTTCTGGGAAATACAGCGGATAGACGCACATGAAAGTGATCGTACTCGGTGGCGACGGCTTCTGCGGCTGGCCGACCGCGCTGCACCTCTCCAACGCGGGACACGACGTGATCATCGTCGACAATCTGTCCCGCCGGAAAATCGACGTGGAGCTGGAGGTCGAGTCCCTCACCCCCATCCGCCCGATGAGCGAGCGCCTGACGGCGTGGAAGGAAGCCACCGGCAAGGATATCCGCTTCGAGAATTTCGACATCGGCCAGGATTATGACCGTCTGGTCCGCCTGATCGAGGATGAACAGCCCGACAGCATCGTTCACTTCGCCGAGCAGCGCGCAGCGCCCTATTCCATGAAGAGCGCGCGTCACAAGCGTTACACCGTGGACAACAACCTGAACGCCACCAACGACGTTCTGGCCGCCATCGTGGACGCCGAAAAGGACATCCACCTCGTCCATCTCGGCACGATGGGCGTCTATGGCTACGGCACGGCCGGGATGAAGATCCCGGAAGGCTATCTGAAGGTGAAGCTGGATACGCCCGAGGGCGAAGTGGAGAAGGAAATTCTCTACCCGGCCAATCCGGGGTCGATCTATCACATGACCAAGACCCAGGATCAGCTCTTCTTCTATTTCTACAACAAGAATGACGGCGTGAAGATCACCGACCTTCACCAGGGCATTGTCTGGGGAACACAGACAGAGGAGACCCGCAAGGACGAGCGCCTGATCAACCGTTTCGATTATGACGGCGATTACGGCACCGTGCTGAACCGCTTCCTGATGCAGGCCGCCGTCGATTACCCGATGACCGTGCACGGCACGGGCGGCCAGACCCGCGCCTTCATACATATTCAGGACACGGTGCGCTGCATCCAGCTGGCGGTGGAAAACCCGCCCCAGTCCGGCGAGCGCGTGCGCATCCTCAACCAGATGACCGAGACGCACCGCGTCCGCGATCTGGCGAAGATGATTTCCGACATGACCGGCGCGGAAGTGGCCCAGGTCTCCAACCCCCGAAACGAGGCGGACGAGAACGACCTGCATGTGGAGAACGACACCTTCCTGTCCATGGGCCTGAAGCCCATCACCCTGGCCGAAGGCCTGATGGAGGAAGTGACGGAGATCGCGAAAAAATACGCCGGCCGCGCGGACAAGAGCAAAATCCCGTGCACCTCGGTCTGGAATTCCGGCAAGGAAGCCGGTGCGCCCAAGCCCAAACTCGTCGCCGGCTAATCTGAAGGCGGGCCGGATATCATGCCGGCGGTCAGCGTCATCATCGTTGCCTATCAGAGCGCGGACTGCCTGCCGCGCTGCCTGAACGCGCTGGCGCACCAGAGCTTCCGCGATTTCGAGATCATCCTGATCGACAACGCCTCGCCCGATGGCGGGCCGGACGAGTCTGCGCTTCCCGACAACGCGCGCCTGATCCGCAACGCCGAAAACCGGGGCTTCGCCGCCGCCAATAATCAGGGCGCTGCGGAAGCCAAAGGGCGCTGGATCGCGCTTCTCAACCCGGACGCCTTCGCGCGGCCCTCATGGCTGGCCGAACTGGTCGGCGCGGCGGAGCGCCATCCCGATTACCGCATGATCGGCTCTCTGCAACTGATGGACGAGGACGATGACGTTCTGGATGGCGCGGGCGATGTCTATCACGCCTCGGGTCTGGCCTGGCGCGGCGGGCATGGCGACCCGGCCGGCATCGCGCCGATCCGCGATGCGGAAATCTTCGGCCCCTGCGCCGCCGCCGCCCTCTATGACCGGGAGATGTTTCTGGCCGCAGGCGGCTTCGACGAACGCTATTTCTGCTATTTCGAGGACGTGGACTTGGCCCTGCGCCTCAACCTGAAGGGGGAGCGCGCGCTGATCGCGCCCAGGGCCGTGGTGCGCCATGTCGGCTCGGCCAGTTCGGGCGGGCGGCGGTCGGACTTCGCCGTCTATCACGGCTTCCGCAACCGCCTCTGGACCTTCATCAAGTGCACGCCCGCACTCGTTCTGCCGCTGGCCGTTCCATGGCATCTGGCGGCGACGCTGGCGCTGTTGGCGATCCACACGGCGCGCGGCGGCGGCAAGCCGGCGTTCCGGGGCCTGTGGGACGGGCTGCGCGGCGCTGGTGAGTTCTGGCACGCGCGAAAAAGCGCCCTCCCGGCGGAGGACGCTTTCCGCGCCTATGGGCGCGCCGTTTCGTTCAGCCTGACCGCGCCGCTATTTCGCGGCATCCACGAGAAGCCGCTGGACTAGAGCGTCTCCGCGCAATTGTAGTCCGGATCGGGTTGTCCCTGATCGTTCCTCGGCACGTCGTCGCCGTTAAGAACGCCCAGAAGCTCCATGTCGAAGACCAGCGCCGCGTTCGGCGGAATGACCCCGCCCGCGCCTTCCGGGCCGTAGGCCAGTTCCGGATGGGCGTAGAGTTTCCAGCGGTCGCCCGGCTTCATCATGGACAGCGCCTCGATCCAGGCCGGGATAAAGCCCGCCGCCGGATAGGCCAGCGGTTTGCGTCCGCCCTCGCGGGAGGAATCGAACACCGTCCCGTCCACCAGTTCGCCGGTATAATGCGCGCAAACCCAGTCGAACGGGCTGGGCGACTCGCCGTCTTCCGGCCCGGCTTCCAGAACCTCGTACTGCAATCCGGATTCGGTGACCTGAACCTCATCGCGCTCCGCGTTCTCCGCCAGCCACGCCTCGGCCTCTTGCAGATTCTCGTCCGCTTCGGTCTCGCCCTGTTCCGGGGCCAGATCCACCGGCCCGGCGTCCGCCTCCCCGCCATCGGCTTCTGGAGTATCACTCCCGGCGTCAGCCATTTCGGTTTCGGCCGGGGCTACGTCTTGCGCGGCGGCGTCGGTGTCGGCGTCCTGCTGGCCGCAGGCCGCGGTGAGAAGCGCCGCCACGGCGGCGGCGGAAAGAGACAGTGCAATACGCATCGGCGGGCTCCAGTCGGAAATGCAAAAGGGCGGGCACGTTACCGCACCCGCCCGTCCGCTTCGAGAGGCTTGAAGCCGATTATCTGTAGACAAAGGCCAGCGCGATGGCGGCCAGAATGAAGGGCGTCCCGCTGATCACGCCCGACAGGATCGTCGGCCCGGGCGGCAGCGACGACCAGCCCGATACAATCGCGTAATGGCCAATCGCCAGCACCCAGAGAAACAGGCCGTAGAGAAGACCGCTCATCCACCAGCCATCGGTCACGGCCACGCGCGGATACAGCCAGGCCGCCGCCAGCGACAGGATCACGAACCCCGCGATCATGGCCGGGAACCCCGCCGCAGCGGTTTCCGCTGATCGCATCAATGGACCGAACCGGTCCTTGAACACCGGCGTCAGCACCAGATTGGCCAGCGCCCCGCTGGCCAAAAACGAAACGATGAAAAAGGCCCCCGCGCCCAGAACGAATTTCAGCATTATGCACTCCCCATTTCCGACAAAGCTCTGTTAGACAGTGTCTATCTGGATTTAATTAGACACTGTCTATTTGGTCAAACGAAAAATGCCCGACGCCCGCAAACCCGGACAGAAATACGAAGACGGCGATTTGCGCGCCGCCTTGCTGGAGGCGACGGAAACGCTGGTCGGAAAGCACGGCCCCAACGCCGTATCGCTGCGCGAAGTGGCGCGAATGGCGGGGGTCAGCCACGGCGCGCCCGCCTACCATTTCGGCGACAAGCGCGGCCTGTTCGCCGCCTTCGCCTCGGACGGCTGGGCGCGCATGGGCGCGACCATACTGGAGGAGCTGGAGCGCCGTTCGCCCGAAAACGCCGCCGCCATGCTGGCCGCCATTGGCGACGCCTATATTGATTTCGCGCTGCGCAATCCGGGCCGGTTCGACGTGATGTTCCGGCGCGACTTGTTCGACCTTGAAAACCCCGCCTATGTGGCCGAAGGCGACGCCGCGTGGTCGCTGCTGGACGAGACAATCCAGCGCGCCGTGGAGGAAGGCCGGGCGGAGGCGGCCGAGGCCGATGACCTCGCCTTCATGGCCTGGTCGATGGTTCATGGCTTCGCCGCGCTTTGGAATTCGGGCCGGGTTGCCTCCCGCAAGGAAAAGCTGGACCCGCGCGCGCTGGCAAAGCGCATGAACGCCATGTTCGTGCGGGAGGTGATGACGAAGAAAAAAGGCCGGAGCGGATAGCCCCGGCCTTTCCCCTCTCTGTCTCCGGGACGCACTATTGCGCGTTCAGCACCTTGTCCAGGAACAGCGTTTCCGCCTCCGACTGGTAGTCGCGGTTGGACTTCTTGCGGAAGCCGTGCCCCTCGTCCATGGCCAGCAAATACCAGGCTTCCACGCCGTTCTCGCGCGCAGCCTCCAGCATCTGCTCGGCCTCGCTGGCCGGCACGCGCGGGTCGTTGGCGCCCTGGATGATGAACAGCGGCACGCGGATCTTGTCCGCCTGGTTCAGCGGCGCGATCTCTTCCAGATAGGCCCGCATTTCCGGATCACGCTCATCGCCATACTCGGCGCGGCGCAGGTCGCGGCGATAGCCTTTCGTGTTCTCGAGGAAGGTCACGAAATTGGAGATGCCGACGATATCCACCGCTCCGGCCAGCCGGTCGGAATAATCCACCGCCGAGGCCAGAACCATATAGCCGCCATAGGAGCCGCCATAGACGACCACGCGGTCGCTATCGAACGCCGCCCGGCCGCCGATCCAGTCCAGCAGCGCGCCGATATCCTTCACCGAATCCTTGCGCAACATGGCGTTGTCCAGCCGCACATAGTCCTTGCCGTAGCCGGAGGACCCGCGGACGTTCGGCGCGATCACCGCCGCGCCCAGCTCGTTCACCCAGTACTGGAAGGTGGAGGAGAAGCCGGGGCGGTACTGCCCTTCCGGCCCGCCATGAATATAGACGATCACCGGGTGCGGTCCTTCGCCCGCCGGCTCATAGACCCAGGCCGGGATTTCGCGCCCGTCGAAGCTTTCGAACTTCACCAGCTCCGGCTCCACGAAACTGTCGGCGTCCAGACCGCCCAGCTCGCTGTCCGTCCAGCGGGTCAGCGCGCCGCTCCCCATGTCCAGAACCCAGACATCGCCCGACGAGGTCGCCGAGGAGAAGCTGAAGCCCAGCCGGTCGCCGTCATCGTCGAAATCGACCGAGGAGATCAGCCCAGCCGGCAGGTCCGGCCCGTTGCGGCTCTCGCCGGTCTCCAGGTCCAGGAAGTACAGCGTCTCCGTGCCGCCCTCGTTCAGCGTATAGGCGACCGTCCGGTTATCCGGCGACAGGACGATATTCTCCACATCCCACTCGATATCGGGCGTCAGCACCTCGATCTCGTCGGTCGCCGGGTCCACCGCCACGATGCGCTGGAACTGGCTGTCCTCGTCGCTGACGCTCAGAACGCGGCCATCGGGCAGGAACTCCCCGCCGCCCCAGGCGACCTCCACCTCGGGCCGGATCTCGTCCAGCTCGCCCGTCTGCGGGTCCAGCGTGTAGAGGTGTGAGCGATTGATCGACTCATATTTGCCGATCAGCAGCGTCTCGCCGTCCGCGGCAAAATCCAGCGGATACATCGCGCCATCGCCTTCCAGCACGACCTCGCGCGAATCCGGGTTTTCCGGATTGGCCATCAGGATATCCCAGTCCGGCTCGGCCGCGGTGGAGCGGAACCACGCCACCCGCGCGCCGTCATCGGACCACAGATAGGAGCCGTTGCGCGTGCCCTCTTCGGTGAAATTCACCGTCTCGCCGCTCGCCAGGTCATACAGCCAGCCCTGATAGAATTCGTCGCCGCCCGTGTCCTTGGAGAAGATGAAGGCGTCGCGCGATCCCTCGCGGATGGAGGCGCCGCCCACCGGCTCGTCATAAAAGGTCAGCTGTTTGCGGGCGCCCATCGGGGCGTCCACCTTGTGGATCTGCGCCACCTCGCCGAACCGCGTGGCGATCAGAACGCCGCCATCGGCGGTGAAGCCGTTGAACCCGGCGCTGCGGGCGTTCTCATAGAGCTGACGGCGGTCCTTCACCGATTGCGGGATCTCCGGGATCCCCTCGATCACCAGATTTCCGCGTTCGATGCGCTCCGGCGCGGCGTCTGCCGCCCCTTCGTCCTGCGCCAGCGCAGGGCCGGCCAGCAGGCCCAGGGCGGACGCCGCCCCGATCAGAATGGTCCGTTTCATGTCTTTCTACTCCCCAGTTGTCAGACAGTTATGCCGATCCGTCAGCTCGCCTCCGGCGGCAGGATCTGCACGCGATATTCGTTGGCGGAATCGAATTGTTCCGCGGCCAGAGACTTCAACGTCTCCAGCGTCACGTCCTCGTAATCGGCGCGCTGCGTGCGGTGGCGCATCAGCGCCTGATCGTCGGTCTGCGCCTCGCTGACCACGCCGATCCAGTAGCCGTTCTGCTCCTGGTTCTCCTCGATATTCTCCAGCAGCGGCCGTCGCGCCCGGTCCAGCTCGTCCCCGGTGAACCGGCCCTCGCGCATGTCGGCGGCCAGCTCTTCGGTGATTTCGAAAAACGGGTCCACGTCTTCCGGCTTCAGGTCCAGCATCACCCGGAAATAGCCATAGCCCGGATAGGTGCGGTAGCCGGTATAATAGGCGTTGGGCGAATAGGTCGCCGCCTCCTGCTCGCGCACCCGCTCGGTCAGCTTCAGCTGGAAGATCTCCGCCAGCAGCGACATGTGGCGCGCCCGCCGGGCCTCCTGCCCGTCCGGCGCGGGCCAATAGACCAGCGCCAGCGCCCGGTCCGCCTCGCCCTCGTGCCGCACGGTCGCCGTCTCACCCGTCTCCGGGAATTCGACGGTCCGCACATCCTCGAAATCGCTGCGCGCCGCCGCGCGCTCCGGGATCGCGCCCAGCGTCCGCGCGACCAGCGCCACGGCCTCCTTCTCGGTAATGTCGCCGACAATGCCGATTTCCAGCGCCGCGTTCTGGCGCGCCGGTTCGATGAAGGCGCGGGAATCGTCCAGCGACCAGGTCTCGACCTCTTCCTCGCCGGGGAAGCCGAAGCGCGTGTCGCCCGAATGGATCATCTGGGTGACGTCGCGGTTCATCACGCCCTGCGGGGTGGAGCCCAGCGTTTGATAGAAGATGCGGTAGAGCTGCTGGAACTGGGCCAGCGATTCCGGGCGATAGGCCGGATCGGTCATATAGGCCGCCCACAGCTCCAGCTGCGCCTCCAGATCGCCCGGCGTGGTCCGCGCGCTGGCCTGGAACGCGTCGGACGTCGCCCCGAAGCTCAGGCCCACCGACTTGCCGGCCATCAGGCGCTGAATCTCGTCAAACGAATGTTCGCCCAGACCGCCCTGCGCATAGGCGTTGGAGAACAGGAAGCGTTGCCCGCCCTCGCCCTGCGGGGTTTCCAGCGCGCCGCCGCCAAACCGCATGCGCACGCGCACCACGTCGTCCTCGAAATCGGTCTGCTTGAAATTCAGCATCACGTTGTTTGCGAAACGGATGCGGGTGATTTCCGGGTCTTCCACCACCTCGCGGGAGATCACCTCCCCCACTTCCCCGAAATCCTGATAGGCGAACTCGGCCGCGGCATCATCCTCGCGCGGCTCGACCTCCTGCGACGCGGCGGCCCGGTAGGCGTCCAGAATTTCCGCCTCCGGCTCCTCCAGCGTCTGGCTGGTGGAAAGATACAGCAGCGGCGTTTCGCCTTCCCACTGCTCGCGGAACGCCGTCTCGACGGCCTCAAGGCTCAGCGCATCGGCGTTGGCCTCGAAAATCTCATAGGCGTCGCGCGGATGCACGAACACGTCATCGCCGGAGAACGAGCCGACCAGAGAATTGGCCAGGTTCACGCTCTGCCGCGTATCGGCCTGCTCGGCGGCGTTGCGATAGGCGGTGCGCATATTGGCGATCTGCTCGTCCAGCTCCGCCTGGCTGAAGCCGAACTCCTGCGCCCGGCGCAGCTCGTTCTCGATCACGCCCAGCGCGTCGGCCCATTTCTCCGGCTCCGTGACCGCCGAAACGCTGGCGATGCTGGCGGTCTCCAGGAAATCGCCCTGTCCGGCGCTGGCGCTCAGGAACGGCGCGTCTTCCTGCCGGGAAATCGTCGCGAAGCGGCGGGACAGGATGGCGTTGCCCAGCCCCCGCCGCGTCTGCTCTATCCGGTTTTCCAGCGTGTCGGCCTTGGCCTCATACGGGTCCAGCACATTGATCGCGATGCTGGTGGGGATGCCTTCCTCCTGGAAATATCCCGCCGAAAGCGCGCGGTCGCTTACCCCGCCCAGATCCGGCTCCGGCCCTTCCGCGCCTTCAACGGTCCAGTCGCCGAACGCCTCGCGGATGCGCCCTTCAATCTCCGCGGCGTCGAAATCCCCGACGGCGACGAAGAAGGCCCGCTCGGGCCGGTAATATTTGCGGTAGAGATCGGCAAACCGCTCGCGCTGCGCGTTCGACAGAACCTCCTCGGTCCCGATGGGGAAGCGGCTGGCGGCCAGCGCGTCCGGGAACAGGAAATCGTAGCGCGCCTCGGCGTTGCGGAAGCTCGGCGTGTTCCGCACCCGCTTTTCGGACAGCACGACGCCCCGCTCATTGTCGATGGCGGACTCCGTCATCGTCAGGTCGTCCAGCTCCGACATCAGGAAGAAGGCGGTGTCCAGCGTTTCCTCGTCCGTTTCCGGCAGGTCCAGCTGGTAAACCGTCTCGTCGAACGAGGTATAGGCGTTGGTGTCCGGCCCGAAGGCGAGGCCCGTCCGCTCCAGGATTTTCACCATGTCGCCCTCGGGCACGTTTTCCGAGCCATTGAAGGCCATGTGTTCGATGAAGTGCGCCAGCCCGCGCTGGTCGTCGGCCTCCATCAGCGCGCCCATATCGATCCGCATGCGCAGGGCCGCGGTATTGGTCGGCGTATCGTTTTCCAGAATGGCGTAGCGCAGCCCGTTTTCCAGTTCGCCATAGACGACGTTCTCGTCGACCGGCAGATCGCTGGCCTGGTGCGGGAAGTCCGGTTGTTCGGCCTCATCGGTTTGCGCGGCGGGGGCGGCGGTCGCGGTCAGGCTCATGGCGAGCGCGCTGACCCAGATCGAAGACGCTTTCATTGAGGCGGTGTCCTGACAAGGCTTGAATTCAAGGCCGCGAAGCTTGGCCCAAGCCTGACAGGCGGCGCAAGGCGCGCCTTTATGAAACTGCTGTCATGTCCGCCGCGCTCAACCCCTTCGCGCCTGCCATCGGATCATGCTCGGCCACCCAGTGGCCGGGTTCGATTTCGACCAGTTGCGGCGTGTAGATTTCCCCGCCTTCATCCTCCGGCAGGCGGGATTTCAGGAAGCGCAGCGCGGCGCGCGGATCCATGGGGCTGGGCAAGTCGCCCTCGATCTTGATGCGCTTGCGGCTCTTCTCCCGCACCGGATCGGGGATCGGCACGGCAGAGATCAGCGCCCTGGTATAGGGGTGGCGGGCGTCCTCATAGATCGCCTCGCGGTCCGCCAGCTCGACGATCCGCCCCAGATACAGAACCATGACGCGGTGGGAGACCTCGCGCACCACGCTCAGGTCATGGCTGATGAACATCATGGAGAGGCCGAAATCGGTCTGCAGGTCGATCAGCAGGTCCAGCACCTGCGCCTGCACCGAAACGTCCAAGGCCGAAACGGCCTCATCACAGATCACCAGTCTGGGCTTCAATATCATCGCCCGGGCGATCCCCACGCGCTGGTTCTGCCCGCCCGACAGCTCATGCGGGTAGCGATTGATCATCGCCGGATCCAGACCCACCCGCTCCATGATCGTGCGCACCGCCTCGTCCCGCTCCGCCCGTTTCATGTCCGGCGCAAAGGTCTGCAAGGGCTCGGCGATCGAGGCGCCGATCGACATGCGCGGGTCCAACGAGGCCAGCGGATCCTGAAACACGATCTGCAGATCCTTGCGCGCGCGCCGCAGTTCGCTCTTCTTCAGCTCCGTCAGGTCGGTCCCGAGCCACGAGACAACCCCGCCGCTGACCGGCGCCAGTTGAAGCACCGCCCGCGCCAGCGTCGATTTCCCGCAGCCGGACTCCCCCACGATGCCCAGCGTCTCGCCCGGCCGCAGGTCGAACGTCACCCCGTCCACGGCGCGCAGCGGTTTCACCTTGCCCCATAACCCCTTCCCCGTGCGCACCGGGAAATGCACCTTCACATCCTCGGCCCGCAGCAGCGGCTGGCCGTCTTCCGGCGGGGTATAGGCGGGCAGGCTGGCATGGCCGGGGCGCTCGCTGCGGTCGATGCGCGGCATGGCGTCCAGCAGCATGCGCGAATATTCGGTTTTCGGGGCGTGGAAGACCGCTTCGGCGCTCCCCGCCTCCACATATTGCCCGTCCTTCATCACCTGAACGCGGTCCGCCATGCGCGCCACCACGCCCATATCGTGCGTGATCAGGGCGATGGCCGCCCCGGTATCGCGCTTCAGCTCGTCCATGATGTCCAGAACTTCGGCCTGAACCGTGACGTCCAGCGCCGTGGTCGGCTCGTCGGCGATCAGCAGATCCGGGTCGCACAGCATCGCCATGGCGATCATCACCCGCTGGCGCATCCCCCCGGACAGCTCGTGCGGGTACTGTTTCAGGCGGCGTTCGGCTTCCGGAATATGCACCCGGTCCAGCCAGTTCAGGCATGTCCGGGCCGCTTCCTCGCCCTTTATCCCGGCATGGGCGGCCAGGATTTCCTGCATCTGGGCGCCGATTTTCATGTGCGGGGTCAGCGAAGTGAGCGGATCCTGGAAGATCATCGTCATCTTCTCACCGCGAATCCGGTTCAATTCGCGCTGTTTCAGGCCCAGAATCTCCCCTCCGCGATACCGGATCGACCCCTCTACGCGCCCGTTTTGCGCCAGTAATCCCATGGCGGCGAGGAAAGTCTGGCTCTTGCCGGAGCCGGATTCGCCAACAACGCCAACGCATTCGCCCTCATTCACGGTCAGGTTCACCCCGCGCACGGCGTGAATTTCCCCGTCCGGCGTGTCGAAACGGATGTCCAGATCGGCGATTTCCAGAATGGGCGCTTGTGATGTCATGGAGGAATCAGCCTGTCAGGCGGTCAGGAAACGAACAGCCAAACGCATCAATATTGCCATTCGATTGAGAGATAGAGCTTCTTCCGGTCCGCCGGGCCGCCCGCCCCGCCGTCATAATCGGCGTATTGCAGGCCCGCGCTCCAGTTCTCCGCGAAGCTGAAGCTCACTTCCGCGTTCCATTCATGGCCGAAATCGGCCCCGCCGCGGGTCGGATCGAAGCTGTGAAACGCAGCCTGAAAGCCCAGCTTCCGGCCGAAAGGCGGGCGCGGCCAGTTGGCTTTCGCGCCCAGATAGAGGTCCTCCACGCCCTCGGCGGGAATGTTGGAGAACACGTCCGCCCAGCCCCGGCGCGCATGTTTGCCGGCGAATGGCAGGTCAAACCCGCGTGTTCCGTCGCCTTCCCAATGCTCGAAGCCGCCGAAACCGGCCAGCGGGCCATAGGTGATCGTACCCTCCAGCCCGGCATGATCGAGGGTGAAGTCGGCCGAAGTCCGGTAGTCCTGCTGTCGCGCCAGCACGGCGTCATAGGTGAAAACCGCCGGTCCCGCGGGCAGGTCCCCGGTGGCTCTGGCGCCGAAAGTGGCCGTGCCGGGCCGGTCGTCCAGGTCGATCAGATAGGCAAAACCGGACGCCTTGAACGCGCCCGAACGCACCCAGTCGAGGTGCAAAAGGTGGGAATCGGAGTCGGAATCGGCCCGCGTTCCCAGCGTCTGGTTGACCTTCCAGACATAGGAATAGCTGGCCGTCAGCCCCGGTTTGACGTCGAAATCGATGCGTGCGGCGTCAAAGGTGCGGTCATCCTGCCGCCAGCCGGAATTGCCGATGAAGCGCTGGTCGCCATGGCGCACGATCTGGCGTCCGATCGAGGCGAAAACCCTGTCGGTTTCATAGATCAGTTGCAGCCGGTTCAGGTCCGCGATGGCCGCATCCGGGATCACCGGGCGGTCCTGCCCCGCCGCCGGCGCGGCGAAATAATCCCCGCCCAGCACCGTTACCGCCTCCAGCTCGCCCAGAACGGAGAGGTTTTCGGCGATATCCAGCTCCGCCCCGGCGCGCGTGCGCAGGGTCAGGGCGTCCGAATTATCCGGAAATCCGTCCTGATCGACGCGCTCATAGCGCAGGCGCGCATCGGCAAACGGGGCGAAATCGCCGGTCTCCGCATAGGCGGGCGGGGCGGCGGCGAGGATCAGAAGGGGCAGAAAAGTGCGAATGGTCGGGGCTCCGCGAAGCAGTTTCGCGCCCCTTATAACCGCAAACCGATGCTCCGGGCACGCCCTTCCCTGCGGACTTCGCTTTAGGCTTTCTGCGCTTTCAGGAAGGCTTCCAGCTTCGGCCAGGCGTCCGGTTCGGTCATGAAGGGCGCATGGCCGACCCCGGCGACCTCCACGACCGCCAGATCGGGTTTGATTTCCTGCATTCTCGCCACCGTTTCCGGGTCCAGAAGATCGGTGATCGCGCCCCGGAACAGCAGGGTCGGGACGGGTTTCAGCGCCTCGAAAAACGGCCACATGTCCGGCGGCGCGGTCTCGCCCTTGGAGACATTGCCGCTGATGGCCGTGTCATAGTCCAGAACCAGCCCGTCCGGCGTCTCGCGATAGAGCCGCCAGGCGAAACGCTCCCAGAATTCCTGCGTTTCGCCCGGAAAGGCCACGCCATTGACCCCTTTTGTGCGCTCCGCGGCTTCCCTCCAGTCCTTGGCCGGACCAGAATCGCCGCAGACATAGGATTCGATCCGGGTGATCCCCTCGGTCTGAAGCTCCGGTCCGATATCGTTGATGGCCGCCGCGGCAACCTTTTCGGGGTCGGAATGGGCCGCGATCATGGTGATCAGACCGCCCATGGAGGTCCCCACCCACAACGCCTTTTCGACGTTCAGGTCCTCAAGAAGCGCCAGAACATCGGCCACATAGACCGCCGGATTATAGCGTTCGGGCTGCGGATCGGCGTCGGAGCGGCCGCGGCCGCGCATCTCCGGCACGATCACCCGCCGCCCGGTCGCCTCCGCGATCATCGGGGCCAGTTCCTCGAAATCCCGGCTGTTGCGGGTCAGGCCGTGCAGACAGAGCACGGGCGCGATGTCCGGATTGCCGTCATACAGGCGATAGCGCACCACCGGCCCGTCGGCGGTTTTCAGCTCGCCCCACCTGTATCCGCCGGATGCGTTTCCGGTCTTTTTCTCGCGTTTCAGCAAGCCGAACATGCGCTTAGCCTTTTCTTGCCATTAGATCGGATCGGTCACGGGCAAGGCGTCTTCCTCCTCGTCCCGCGCTTCCCAGTCGCGCTCGATCGTGCGCGCGGCCAGCAGGAACAGCCCGCCGGCCAGAAGGTTGAACCCGGCGATGATCATCACCGCGAATTTCAGGGAATCCTCGCCCATCGCCGCGCGCAGACCATCGGAAATGGCCCCCGTCACCAGCGGCCCCAGTCCCAGACCGATAATATTGACGATGAACAGCATCACCGCGCTGGCCATCGCCCGAAGCCCCGGCGCGACAAGGTTCTGGATGGTCGCGAACAGCGGCCCGTACCACATCGCGCCCAGCGCGGTCGGGATCAGCAGGGCCAGCACCGAAACGATGAAAACCGGCGTCATGATCGCGCCCAGATAGATCGGCAGCGCGACCAGCATGGCGATCCCGGGAATGACGGCGTAAGCCTTCAGCCCCAGCCGCCCGCCGGCGAACTTGTCGGTCAGCCAGCCGCCGATCCAGGTGCCCGCGCCGCCGCCAATGCCGATGACAAAAGCGTATGGGAGGGCGGCCGTGGTCACCGCTTCGCGCACCGGCATGTAGTCGTCCAGCCCGCGCACGAAGAAGGAAAACAGCCATGGAAACAGGCCGTAACCCACCATGGAGGCGATGGCCGCGCCAAAGGACAGGATCCAGAAACTGGGCTTTTTCGCCAGCGCTGAGACCACCTTGGAAATCGGCGGCTGCGTCATGTCGGCGTGGCGGTCATAGGAGCCGCGCTTGGGCTCGCCCACCGTGAACCAGAGAATAAGGCCCAGGATCACGCCCGGAATACCCACCAGAAGGAAGGGCGCGCGCCACGCGGAATCCGCGCCAATGGCCGCAAGCCAGCCGGGCGCGCCGTTGGCGGCGTAATAGTCCCCGACCCAGCCATAGAGATACGACCCCATCAGGATGCCGACCACCGAGCCGAGCGGGATGCCCAGCGCATAGATCGCCAGCGCCCGGGCCCGCTGTTTGGACGGGAAATAGTCGGACAGCAGAGAATGGGTCGGCGGCGAACAGCCGGCCTCCCCCACCCCGACGCCGATGCGCGTCAGGATCAGGAACAGGAAGGACTGCGACAGGCCGAACAGCGCGGTAAACCCGCTCCACAACGCCAGCGAAATGGAGATGATCGAGATGCGGTTCAGCCGGTCCGCCAGCCGCGCGATGGGCAGGCCCAGCATGGTGTAGAACAGCGCGAACGCCGTGCCGGTCATCAGACCCAGCTGCCAGTCCGCCAGGCCGAATTCCGCCTTGATCGGCTCCTGCAACACGCCGACGATCTGCCGGTCGATGAAATTGAAGATGTAAACGACCAGAAGGGCGCCCAGTACGTAGGATTTATAGCCGCCCGAAACTGTTCGCGGATCTATGCGCCGCGCCTCACTCATTTGTCCTGCCCCATCGTATTCTTGTTGATGGTCACAGTGTCAGCCGCCCTCCCAATCCTTGGCAAGGCGCCGCGCGGCGAAAAAGAAAAGAATCGCGGCCATGAGATAGAAGCCCGACCCCGCGAGGATGGAATAGCGCAGGGATTCGTCGCCGAAATACGGTCTCAGACGCTCTGAAAACTCGCCCAGGATATAAACGCCCCCGCCGATCCCCAGCAGATTATTGATCAGCAGGAACAGCGCCGAGGCCGTGGCCCGCATATCGGGGCGCACCAGATGCTGGAACGCCGACAGGACAGGCCCCAGCCACATCAGGCCCAGCGCCACCGGAACAGAGAACAGCAGGATCGCCACCACTGGCGTCGATGACAGCACGCCCAGCGCATAGAAAGGCACGGTGAACAGGAAGGCGACGGCCGGGACCAGCGCGTATGCCGCGCGGTTCTTTTCGCCCAGCTTGTCGCCCAGCGCGCCGCCGGCCCACACGCCGATAATGCCGCCAACCAGCAGAATGCCCCCGAACAGCAGCGAGGCCTCCAGAATATCCACCTGGAAACTGCGCACGAAGAAGGAGGGCAGCCAGAAGAAGATGCCATAGCCCATCATGGAGCTGCAGGACGCGCCCAGCGTCAGCAGGAAGAAGCTGGGCTTCTTCATCAGCACGGCGAAAACCTCGCCCAGTTTCGCCCGTTCGGTGGTCTGGCGCGGCGGATCGAAACGGCCGCGTTCAGGCTCCCTGACGGTCAGCTTGAATATGGGCGCCAGAACCAGGCCCGCGACGCCGACAATGATGAACGCCGCGCGCCAGTCGATCCATGAAGCGACAAAGCCGCCGAATACGATGCCGACCGCGCTGCCGATGGGAATCCCGAAGGAATAGATGGCCAGCGCACGCGCGCGCTGATTGGGCGGGAAAAAGTCCGCGACCAGCGAATAGGCCGGCGCCACGCCCCCGGCTTCCCCTACGCCCACGCCCAGACGCGCGGCGAAAAGCTGCCAGAAATTGTTCACCATTCCGCAGGCCGCGGTCATCAGCGACCACGCGGCCAGCGCAATGGTCATGATCCAGGTGCGGTTCACGCGGTCGGCCAGAAGGGCGATGGGCACGCCCAGCGTGGAATAGAACAGGGCGAACGCGATGCCGCCCATCAGGCCCAGCTGGCGGTCGCTCAGCCCCAGCTCCGCCTGGATCGGAACGGCCAGGATGCCGATGATCTGGCGGTCGATGAAATTGAACGTGTAGACGACGACCAGGATGAACAGGACATAGCCGCGATACAGCTTGCTGTCGGCCTTCGCCTCGGCCGCGGCGGGCGTTGCGGCCGTCACGAAGCGCCGCCCGTCAGGAAGGTTTTGGCGTCCGCGGCGGTGCGGGCGGCGTCTTCTTCCTGCGGCACATGGCCCAGATCGTCATACAGGATGACGCTTGCATCCGGGATGGCCTGTTCGGCGCGGGGCGCCTGGTCGGGCGTGATCATGGCGTCCTTGCCGCCCCACAGGATCAAGGTCGGCGCGGTGATTTGCGCCAGCATGTCCGCCGGGTCCGGCATGGTGAATTCGCCGATATGGGCGACATAGGCCTCGCCATTGCCCTCGCGCCGCATCATGTCGCCGATTTCCTGCGCCCGTTCGTCGGTCAGCCGGGACGGGTCGCCATAAGTCATGCGCGTGGCGCTGATCACGCCCGCCTGCGGGGCCAGCGTGAGGAAGGTCTTCATGGCGGCCGGCGCCTCTGAAGGTTCATCGCCGACCTGGTTGAACTGATAGATGCCCGCATCAATCAGGATCAGCTTTTCCACCCGGTCCGGATAGGTCGCGGCGAACCGCCAGGCGATGGTGCCGCCCAGCGAATTGCCGGCGATGCTGGCGCGTTCGATCCCCAGACTGTCCATAAGCTCGGCCAGAAATTCCGCGCGCTCCTGCGGGGCATAACGCTGCTGCGGGTCCGGGCCGGTGAGGCCGTGGCCCAGAAGGTCATAGCGGATCACCCGGAAATCGCCCGACAGCGCTTCGGCCCATCCGTCCCAGGTTTCAAGACTGGACGTGAAGCCGTGGATCAGGATGACGGGCGGGGCGTCCGCCTGGCCTTCTTCCCGCACGCGCACCTGCGCGCCGGCCACGCTCACATAACGGTCGTCGGCGGTCATATATTTCGCTTCCAGCGCATCGGTGGCGGGGCCGCGGAGACTGATCACGAACCAGACGATGAGCGCGGCGACAAGCGCCAGGATAACGACTCCGAAAATGACGAGCATGCGATTCACGAGCTTTCACCCTCTCCTGACGAAAAACGGCAAGGCGCCCCTCACGCTGCGCTGGGCGGCGCGAGGGGACATCCCGCCCCCGCGGACCGGCGGCGCATGAACGCCGCCGGCCAGTTGGCGCTTAGTAGCGGTAGGAGACGGTCGCTGTCACCGTGCGTGGATCGCCGTAATAGGCGGTCAGCGTGCCTTCCAGGCCCAGCTCCGGCGCCAGCGTGTCGTTGTTCACGAAGTCATAGCCGGCGACCTTGTAGCGCTCGTCCGTCAGGTTGCGGCCATGGACGCCGAAGCCCCAGTGATCGCCCTGCCAGGTGATAGACGCGTTCCACAGCGTGTAGGATTCCTGGTCCAGCAGCGGGAACGGCACTTCGAACTGGGTCGAGTCGCCGCGATAGGACAGCGTCGTGCTGGCCGTCAGCTCGCCGCCGCGCAGCGGGGCGAAATAGGCCGCGGTGCCGCTGGCCGTCCAGTCCGGCGTGTTCTGGATCTCCACCTGATCGGAAATATCCACGCCGAACGCGTCGATGAACTTGTCATACTCGCCGTCCAGATAGCCGAGCGACCAGCTGAAATTCAGGCCGTCGGCCGGGGTGAACATGTCCTCGGCGACCGCCAGACGGCCTTCATATTCGACGCCCTTCAGGGTCGCCGCGCCCGCATTGGTGGTGACGCCGGTAAAGGTGTCGGAGACGCCGTCGCCATCGGTGTCGACGCCGACCGAACCCGGCACCTGAACATCCTTGTAGTCGGCGTAGAACACGGCCAGCGAATGACTGTAGCGGCCATTGGAGAACTTCCAGCCCAGCTCATAGGAATCGACTTCTTCCGGCTCGAAATTCATGAACTGGAAGACTTCGTCATCGCTGACCACGCCATCGCCGTTGAAGTCAGGCGCGGCCGTCGTCTGTCCGCGCGGATCGAAGCTGCCGCCTTTGAAGCCCTGGCTGTAGGACGCGTAGAGATTGTGCTCCGCATTGGGCTGCCACTGCAGCGAGGCGCGCGGGCTGAAATCCTCATACTCGGCCGAACCGTTGAAGTCGGACGTCGTCGCGATCAGGGTCGGATTGCCGCCGAAGAATTCGGAGAAGCCGCCAATATAGGTGCGCCGCAAAACCTGCGAGGTGCGTTCGTCAGAGGTGTAGCGGCCGCCCAGCGACAGGCTCCACTGATCGGTGAAATCATAGGTGAAGTCGCCGAAGACCGACCAAGTCTCCGTGCCCACATCGCCAAAGGTCTGCGCGTTCAGGCCCGGAAGGCCGACCGCCGCGCCGGTATTGGCCAGCAGCACATCGAACACGGTGGAGGCGTTGGCGTCCAGATAATAGAACCCGATCAGGCCGTTCAGCCGGTCGCCGGAATACAGAAGCTGGAGCTCTTCGGAGAACTGGTCGTTCTTGTAGATCGCAGGAACGTCCAGATCGGCCGATTGCAGGCTGTCGAAATCGATCGGGGAGGTCGATTCATCCTCGCGATAGGCGAGGATGTTCCGCAGCTGCCAGTTATCATTGATATTGAACTCTGCCAGGAACGAACCGCCATAGGATTCGACTTCCTGATCAACGACATTGAGACCCGCGCGGGTATCGAATTCATCGTCCAGCACCGGCGCGCCGGTCAGCTGACCGGCAATCAGGCGGTGGCCCTGACGGGCGTTCGACTCATCTTTGATGTAGTCGCCGGTCAGACGGAAGAAGATGTCGGGGGTCGGCTCGAACTCTGCCGAGGCGCGGGCGCCCCAGAGATCCTTGTTATAGTTTTCCTCGCCGGTGACGATGTTCTCGCCAAAACCGTCGCGGGTCAGGCGCGCCACGGCGCCGCCGACGCGGAACGTGTCGGCCAGCGGAACGCTGCCCGAAACGATCAGGTCTTTCTGGTCATAGCTGCCATATTTGGCCGTGGCCTCGAACGCCGGCTGGTCGCCGAGGCGCTTGGTCACATACTTGATCGCGCCGCCAATCGTGTTGCGGCCATAGAGCGTGCCCTGCGGGCCGCGCAGAACCTCGATCCGCTCCACGTCATAGATGTCCAGAACGGCGGCCTGCGGACGGTTCAGATAGACATCGTCGACATAGACGCCAACGCCGGCCTCAAAGCCCGCGACCGGGTCCTGCTGCCCGACGCCGCGGATGAAGGCCGACAGCGTGGAATTGGTGCCGCGGGAAACTTCCAGCGTCACGTTCGGCGTGGTCTGCGCGACATAGGTGATGTCCTGCGCGCCGACCTGCGCCAGCTGATCGCCGGAATAGGCGGTGACGGCGACCGGAACGTCCTGAAGGGATTCTTCGCGGCGGCGGGCGGTGACGACGATTTCGTCCTGACTGCGGGCCGGGGCGGCTTGCGGAACCGGTTCGGAAACGGCCTGACCTTCGGTCTGGGCCTGGGCGGCGCCCGTCATGGCCAGAACGCCGGCGGAGGCGCTGGCCAGCAGCGCCGCGAGTGTGGATTTATTCATTTGATCCCTCCCTGGAGATACGATGGCGGCGACAGTGGCGTTCTGCGCCGTATTGAAATCTCGAAACCGGACGGACCCCTGCCCGCCCCGCAGCGTTATTATCCCCCAAGGCTTCTTCGACCGGCCTTGCTTGCTAGGCTGCGTTTCGTCGGCCATTATATGAAACATGAATCATGATTCAAGTTACATGAATGACACAGAGCTGAAAACGCCCAAGACGGCGCGTGGCCTGAAGACCCGGAACAAGCTGCTGGACGCGGCGGAGAAGGAGTTCGGCGAAAAGGGATTCCATGACGGCGCAATCAGCGGAATCACGCAGCGCGCGGGCGTGGCGCTGGGCACTTTCTATACATATTTCGAATCGAAAGAGGCCGTGTTCCGGGCGCTGGTCGAGCATATGAGCAACCGCACGCGGACCCATGTCGCCTCCCGCGTGGCCGGGGCGCCGGACCGCCTGACCGCCGAACGCGAAGGAATCGCGGCCTATATCGAGCTGGTCCGCCAGAACGAGGACCTCTACCGCATCATCATGGAGGCGCAGTTCGTCGCGGAGGAAGCCTATCGCGCCCATTATGACCGCTTCGCCCGCGCCTATCAGAAAAACCTGACAGAGGCGGCGGGACGCGGCGAGATCGATCCCGCCCATATAGAGGAACGGGCTTGGGCGCTGATCGGAATAAGCGTATTTCTGGGCCTGCAATATGGCGTGTGGGACAAGGACAAACCGGCCGAAGACGTCGCCGATGCGATTGACGGCTTTGTCCGTTACGGTCTTGATCGCCAGGAACGCTAGATACGCCCTAGAGGATTTTCTCTGACCGCCCATGAGCTGGCGCCTGTTCGATATCACCGCAAAGCGCGCCGAACTGGCGCCCGGCGCCATCGCGTTCGAGGATGCGCGCAGCGGCGAAACCCTGAGCTATGGCGCGCTGGAAACCCGCGCCGCGCAAGCCGCCGCATGGCTGGTACAGCGGGGCGTGAAGCCGGGCGACCGGGTGGGCGTTCTCTGCCGCAACCGCACCGAATTGTTCGAGCTGTTGTTCGCGTGCGGCAAGACGGGCGCGATCCTGGTTCCGCTGAACTGGCGCATGACGGCGGCGGAGCTGACCGGCATGATCGCCGACTGCGCGCCCGCGCTGATCCTTTGTGGCGACAAGGACGCCGGTGCAGCCAAAGCCGCGGCCGGGGACCGCCCGATCGTGCCGCTGGATGTTTTCAACGCCGAGCGCGAAACGCTGACCCCGCATCCGGGCCGCGCCGAATGGCCGGCGGACGAGGCTTGGTTCCTGATCTATACGTCCGGCACCACCGGCGCGCCCAAGGGCGTGATCAATACCTACGGAATGGCGCTGGCCAATTTCGTGAATATCGGCCAGGCGCTGGCGCTGAACGCGGCCGATTCCACCTTTAATCACCTGCCGCTTTTCCACTCCGCCGGCATCAATCTGGTGACGCTGCCGCTATTGATGAGCGGGGGCCGGGCGCTGATCGCGCGGGATTTCGAGGCGGCGGAGACGCTGTCCCTGCTGGGCGCCGGCCGGATCAGCGTGATGTTCAGCGTGCCGACCGTCTATCGGGCGTTATGTGAAGCGCCGGAGTTTGCCGAAACCGGGTTTTCCGCCGTCCGCAGCTGGGCTTGCGGCGGGGCGCCGTTATCGGAGCGGGTGGTCATGCGCTTTGCCGAACGCGGCGCGCTGATCCGTCACGGATTTGGCATGTCGGAGTCCGGGCCGACCACGCTGCTGATGGATGAGGCAAGCGTCCTGGCCAAGCCGGGGGCGGCGGGGCGGCCGCAACTGCTCAGCCGGGCGCGGGTGGTGGATGAGGCCGGTCACGACCTGCCGGACGGCGAAACCGGCGAAATCTGGCTGTCCGGCCCCGGCGTGACCCCCGGCTATTGGGGCCAGCCGGACGAAACGGCGAAAATTTTCAGCGCCGATGGCTGGCTGAAAACCGGCGATCTGGGGCGCCGCGATTCCGAGGGCGACTTTCATATCGTCGGACGGATCAAGGAAATGATCATCAGCGGCGGCGCCAATGTCTTCCCGGCAGAGATCGAAGCGGTGCTGAACCGCCACCCGGACGTGGCCGACGCCGCGGTGATCGGCGCGCCGGACGAGGTCTGGGGCGAGGCCGGACACGCCTTCATCCAACCGCGCCCGGACCGGGCGCCCGGCCGCGGCGAACTGGAGGCGTTTTGCCGCGACCAGCTGGCCGGATACAAAATTCCCAAAACTTTCACCTTTGTGGACACATTTCCCCGCACAGCGTCCGGCAAGATCCAGAAGTCGCGCCTGACCGCGCCGGCGGCGGAAACCGTCTAGGCGCTTCGCCGGACGCTGAAAGTCAGTCATTCCCTAAACGCTTCATAGGCTTGCACGGATTCGCGCAGGGGCTGAGTCTGCTTGCGTTTTACACCGGATTCAGTCATGAGGGCGCTGTAACAGGGGGACGGGGTATGCTGAATCATGCCTCGCTGCGGCCACATTGCGGCGTGAAACCTTACAAACCAGTCATTTTTGTGTGAGAAAACACTCGCACTCCGCACACGCGCGATCCGAGACCTTATGAATAACAATAACGGAGCACGCGCGACCGATCCGAAGACGCCGGACGGCGATCTGAGGTTCGTGATCGCTATCCCGGTTGGCGCCTGGCACGAGAGCCTGGCCGCGACATTTGAATCGCTCGCCATCCAGACGCCCCGCCCGGCGGTGGCGCTGCTGGATGCGTCCGGCGACCCGCGCGTATCCGATCTCGCCGACACGTTCGGCGATCTGTTCGCCTATCGCCGCCACGGCCCCGATGGCGGCCAGACCGCCGCCATCGCCGAGGGCTGGCGCGAGCTGGACGGCGATGTCCTGCACTGGCTGAACGTCGATGACGCGCTGATGCCCGGCGCGCTGGCCGCGGTGCAGCGGAAATTTCACGACCATCCCGAAGCCGACGTCGTCTATGGCCACTCCATCGTGCTGGACGAGGATGGCGGCCTGCGCGGCGCGCATCCAGCGGTCGACCCGAAACGGCTGGACGCCCTGCCCCGCGACTGCGTGATTTCACAGCCCTCCTGTTTCGCGCGCCGCGAGGCGGTCGACAGGGCCGGCGGCCTGAACGAGCATTTTCACTATGTGATGGACTGGGATCTCTGGACCCGGCTCTACCGCACCGGCGCGACGTTTGAGTTCCTGAACGAGTTTCTCTCTCAGGTCGTCTGGGGCGCGGATACAAAGACCGCCCATCTGAACGCGCGCAAGCTGCGCGAGATGTTCACCATCGTCAGCCGCACGCGCAAACCGGTCTGGATCCTGCGCACGCTGGGCGCGGCGGCGCGGCAGATCCTGATCGATTACCACATCAACCCGATCTTCCACCGCAAGCCCTTCTACTGGCGCAACGGCACGCGGCTGCCCTACGTCAATTTCGGGCGCGGCGACGCGGTCGGCATCGAGATCACGCTGGAGACCGAAGGGTTCGCAGGCGCGACCTCCACCGACCGTCTGGAAGTCTTCGATCCGCAGAGCGCGCTTATTCCGTCCAGCGCCGGGGAGTGGAAGCTGAACGGCGCGGGCGACCAGCTGGAAATCGCGTTCGCCGACGAGATCGGCACCGGCGATCCGATCTGGATCCGCACCGATGACGATGCGCTGCAGCGCCGGGTGCGCCGTATTCGCTGGGTCTATGACACTACGGACAATAGCGGCGCGTCCGCCGGCAACGACTAGAGCCGGATCGACAGCCCGTCGGCCAGCGAATTGCGGAAGGCCCGCCACGCCGGGATGACGCCCAGCAGGGCGGAGGCGGCGGTGACGGCCAAAATCACGTAAATCTCGAACAGGCTCGGGCCGAGCCCCATCAAGGCCAGACCCAGCCGGGATTCGGCCAGCGGCGCCAGCACGGCCATCGCCCCGTGAACCAGCACGACGCCCAGCGCCGCGCCGATAAAGGCCAGGCCCGCCGCCTCGCTGACCAGAAGCGCGAAGATATGCCAGGGCCGCGCCCCGACCGAGCGCAGGATCGCCATTTCGCGCCGCCGCTCGTTCAGCGTGGTCAGGATGCTGGTGAGAATGGTCAGCAGCCCGACGAACACAACGAACACCGAAATGGCGCCGAGCACCCGCTCCACCGTGCCGATCACGCTCCAGAGCTGGTTCAGCGCCAGCCCCGGAACCACCGCCAGCAGCGGCTCGCCCTCATAGGTGTTGATTTCGCGCCGCAGGCTCAGCATCGCGCCCTTCGACTCGAGGCCGACAAAGAAGGCCGTGATCTCGTCTGTCCGGAGCGGCATGGAGGCCACGTCTTCGGCGCTGGCGGCGCGGGCGAGCGCCGATGGCGCGCCGCTTTCCCACCCGACATGGATGGCTTCCATGCCCTGAAGCGTGATGTGGACCGTGCGGTCCACAGGCGTCCCGGTCGGTTGCAGAATTCCGGTGACCTTGAACGGCCTGTTGTCGTGATCGTGGAACCCGACCTCGCCGATCCCATGGCTGAGGGTGATCTCCTCGCCAAGCTCATAGTCCAGCTCCCGCGCCACGGCGGCGCCCAGCACCGCGTCATAGACGCCGGAATAGGGATCCCCGGCCGCCATCTCCAGCCGGCTGCCGCCGCCATACTGGTAATGTTCGAAATAGTTCTGATCCGAACCCAGGACCCGGTAGCCCTTGTGCGCATCGCCCAGCGATATGGGGATGGTCCAGGCGATTTCCGGCCGGTCCGCGAATTCCTGATAGCTGTCCCAGCTGATCGAACTGGTCGGGTCGCCGATCCGGAAAACGGTGTAGAGCAGCAGATTCACCGGCCCCGTCCGCGCGCCAACGATCAGGTCCGTTCCGCTGATCGTGCGCTCGAATCCGGCGCGCGCGCCTTCGCGCATTTTCTCCACGCCCACGAACAGGCTGACGCTGAGCGCGACCGCGATGATCGTCAGGATCGCCGTCAGGCGGCGATTGAAGGCGCTTTTCAACGCAAGGCTGAGCACCGGCGCATTCATGCCGCCACCCCGGCGCGGTTGAGGTCGGGCAGGATCAGGCTGCGGTCGAAATGATCGGCCAGACGCGCATCATGGCTGACGAACAGAAGCGTCGCGCCGCTGGCCGCCGCCTGCTCCGCCAGCA
>NZ_JACESD010000023.1:0-44636 GCF_013911995.1 Euryhalocaulis sp. | reverse complement strand
GGGTGTTCCTGCTTGGGGCGGGGGATTTCAAGCCGCGCTGGTTCTATTCGGTGATCGCGCCGTTGCCGCTGGTCCTGATGCTGTCCGCGCGGCTGGGCGGCGCGGCCTCGGCCAACCGGGACGCGGCGCTGGCCGTGCTCGCCGCGGTCTCGGTGGCCGGGATCATGATCTATCGCGTTGCGCTGGATATCGGCCAGCCGATGGCCTGCCAGCCGGAATGCCGCACCGAACAGCCCGTCGCCGCCTGGGCGCAGGATTTGAGGGAAGCCGGGTTCGCCGGCGGCACGATCCTGACCAATGATTATCACCTGGCCGGAAACCTGCGCGCCGCCATGCCGGAAGCGCGCCTGATCTCCAGCCAGTTCCCGCGCCGCGCCTACGCCCGGCCGGCGGGCGAGGGGCAGTGCCTGATCGTCTGGAACACGCTGAACCTGCACCTGAAGGACGCGATGTTCGATTATGCCGAGAGCCAGCTGGGCGCCGGCCCGGCCAGCCGCGAACCCGAAGGGACGTTCATTCACCCGATCGCCGGCAATGAGGCCTACCTGATGGCCCTCAACTACCGCTTCGCCGAACCGGCGGAGCAGTGCCGCTAGGCGTCAGCTGTTCCAGAGCACGTTATAGCCGTAACGCTCCCAGCTGCCCTCGCCATTCTTCCGCATGTAATAGACGCCGCCATAGGCGCACATGATGCCGCAACTGGATTCGGCGTAGACCATCGCGAATTCGCGCTTCCGATCGAGCCCAACCCGCGAAAAGCCGTAGGTTCGCGGCCGGTTTATGAGGTCGTCTTCCGACACGGCGTGTTCGCCCAGCTCCCGCTTGAAATAATCCAGCGTCAGCTCGCCCTTCCTCCGCCGCAACTCGCGGACATAGGGTGATATACCGGCAAGATGATCGCAGGCGAGGGGGCTGGAAGCCCCGAAACCGCTCTGAAGGGCGCTGAAGTCGATGACCGCTTCAGGCCCCGAAAAACTCCGGCTGGTTCGGTACATATAGCCGCGCTGCCGATAGCTCCGTCCTTCGACCTTCCTCGAAAAGGAATCCGGCGAGAGCGTTGCATCGACGAAGATATAGGCGTCCAGCTGTTCGGCTGGCGGTATGCCAGCCCGCTTTGCGGCGACGGCGTCCAGCAGGAAAGCCTCGATCACCGCGCATTCTGTGCGCTTGCGTTCGTTGAATTCGCCGGAAAGCGCGAACCCGTAAACAAGGCCCGCCGCCGCCAGCAGCGCGCCGAGTTTCAGCCAGTTATTCTTCCGGAACCATCCCATCAGGCGGATCAATATAGACAACGCCTTCGTCCAGATCGACGGTGGGGGCGTATTCCTTCGTGAAGGGCAGGAACCAGCTCGGCCCCGTCCCCTTGATCTCCAGCAGGTCGCCGCCGCCGAAATCGGCGACGCGCTTGATCACGCCCATCTCGCGCCCGTCGGCATGGCGCACGGTCAGGCCCTCAAGTTCGCTGAGATAGAACTCGTCCTCCTCCGTCTCGGGCATCGCGTCCCGCGGGACGTGGAGGAGCGTCCCCTTCATCGCCTCGGCCTCTTCGCGCGTGGCGACTTCCTCGGCCTTCGCCGCCCAGCCCTTCTTCATCGGCCGGTGGCTGGTGACCGTCAGAATCGTACGGCCCGCCTCATCCAGAAGCGGGCCGTAGGCGAAACAGTCCTCGGAGTCCCCGGTGAAGGACTCGATGCGGATTTCCCCGCGCACGCCGAAAGCGCCGCGGATCGCGGCGACGCAGACCATGCGCGTATCGTCGGGCGCGGACACGGGGAAAAGCCGCCCGCCCCCTTGCAGAGGGCGGGCATGGGGCCGTGACTAGCCGGCCTGCTTTTCTTCTTCGCCGGCCGCGCCCTCGACGGGGGCTTCACCGGTTTCAGAGGTTTCCTCGACGGGCTCGTCCGTCTTGCCGTCCGTATCGGCTTCGGCGTCGGCATCCACGTCTTTCGGCGCTTCGGCGTCTTCAGACGGGGCTTCAGCCTCTTCCGCCGGGGCGTTCTTGGCTTCTTCCTCGGCGGCCTTGCGGGCCTCTTCCTTGTCGGCGCGCTCCTGGGCGCGTTCCTGCGCCTTGGCGCCCGGCTTGCCCTTGTTCGGGTTGTCGCCGTGCTTCCACTCGATCACGCCGGCGGCGCCCAGGAAGCGGGCGACGCGGTCGGTCGGCTGCGCGCCCTTCTTCATCCACTCGCCGACCTTTTCCAGGTCCATGGTGACGCGGGTCTCGTCGTCCTTGGCGCGCAGCGGGTCATAGCGGCCCACCTGCTCGATGAAGCGGCCGTCGCGCGGCATGCGGCTGTCGGCGACAACGATCTTGTAATAGGGGCGTTTCTTGGCGCCCGCGCGGGCGAGCCTGATTTTCAGAGCCATTTTTGTTTTCCTTTCAGGGGTAAGTCTTGGTTTAGCTAACGGGCCGGCTCTCACAGGGAACCGGGGTCGGGTATTCGGGAAGGGTCTCTTTCGAGTCACCATTCATGTGGAAGGTGAATCGCGCGGTATTCCGAGGGAACGGGGTGTCTTCCGGCGCATAACGCCACTGGTTGACGGCCATGACGCCGGACTGGACGAACAGCTCGGCGATCTGGTCCGCGGCCGGGCCTTCGGCCGGCGCGGTCGTGGCGCATACGCCGCAGATATTCTCGGTTCCGCCGTCCTCGGTGACATCAAAAGTCATGGAGCACCGCGCGTTCACGCCGAAAAATTCGGCAGCCGCCGGGAAGACCGGCGAAACAGGATCAATCGCGTGCGGGTGGTTGTCATCGCCCGGGTGGGCGATGGCGGAGCCCGCCAGCAGGAGAAACGGGATAATTGCGGCGCTTCGCACGATCACGAGATTTCTCCCGCGTTGCAGACCGGCGGGGCGGGTTTTTCGAGTTTCGCGCTGACCGATCCATCCTCCTCGGCCAACTGATAGGTCAGGGTCGTCCGGACGCCCTTCGTCGGCGCGCCTCTCGTGTATTCCCAGCTCTTGATCGTTGAGACGGACTGATTGACGAAAATATTGGCGATGGCCTGGGCGATCTCCCCGCGCGCCGGCGCATCGGTATTGCAGACGCCGCAAATGTTCTCGGTCGCGCCCTCGCCGTTGACGTCAAACGTCATCGCGCAGCGCGCCGACACGCCGAACTGCGCCGCCATCGGCGGATAGCTGACGGCCTGACGCTTCACAGGCATCGCTTCCTTCGCTTGCGCGGCGGTGGGGACCAGAACGGCGAGTATGAGGAGGGCGCGGATCAAGCTTCGTCCCTCAATCGCAAACCGGCGCGTCCGGCGTCTCGAGAGAGGCCAACAGATCCGGATTCAGGTGTTCAAGATTGAAATCGAAGTTGCGGCTGTAACCGGTGAAACCGTTCTCGCTTGGCGCAAAACGCCACTCGCGAACCACGCCCAGAACTTCGCGGACATAGGTCTTCTCAAAGCGTTCGGCTTTCACGAAGTCATGCGGAGAGGCGACATTGCAGTCGCCGCACATATTGGTCGGCGACCCGTTCGGCCGGACGTCCATCGTCACGCTGCAACGCGCGACGATATCCTTATCGAAAGCCACGAGCGGAAACTGCATCGCGGTGCGCTCAAGCTCCGGCTCCTCCGCCGGCACAGCGTCCGCCGCCTGAAGGCCCAGCGCGGCGAGCATCGGGATGAGAATCAGCGCCATCATTTCTTGCCGTCCTTCGGCATGCCGATGGGCAGGCCGTCGGGGCCGAGCGGCATGCCGCCCAGGCCCGGCATCTGGCCGCCCTCGCCAGGCAGTCCGGGCAGGCCCTCGCCCTTGGCGGCCTTGCCGGCGCCCAGGGCTTTCAGCTTGTTCGGGTCCATGCCGCCGGGCATTCCGCCGCCCATGCCGCCCATGGCGTTCATCATGCCCTTCATGCCGCCCTTGCCGGCCTTCTTCATCATGTCGGCCATCTGGCGGTGCATCTTGATCAGCTTGTTGACCTCGGGCACGGCGACGCCGGAGCCCGCCGCGATGCGCTTCTTGCGGGAGGCCTTGATGATGATCGGTTTGGCGCGTTCTTCCCGCGTCATGGAGGAGATGATCGCCTCCTGACGCTTCAGGATGGAATCGTCCATTTCCATCCCGGCCATCTGTTTCTTCATTTTGCCCATGCCGGGCAGCAGACCCATGACGCCGCCAAGTCCGCCCATCTTCTGAAGCTGGCGCAGCTGATTGGCCAGATCGTCCATGTCGAACTGGCCTTTCTTCATCTTTTTGGCGAGTTTTTCGGCCTCTTCCTGATCGACCTGCTCGGAGGCTTTCTCGACCAGCTCGACCACGTCGCCCTGGCCCAGAATCCGGCCCGCGAGACGGCGCGCGTCGAAGGCCTGCAGCGCGTCCAGCTTCTCGCCCGCGCCCAGGAACTTGATCGGCAGGCCGGTGACGGAGCGCATGGAGAGCGCCGCGCCGCCGCGGCTGTCGCCGTCGATCCGGGTCAGGACCAGGCCGGTCAGCGGCAGGCTTTCATTGAAGCGCTTGGCGGTTTCCACCGCGTCCTGACCGGTCAGGGCGTCAGCGACCAGCAGCGTCTCGGCCGGGTTGGCGATGCGGGCGATCTCCGCCGCTTCGCCCATCAGGTCTTCATCGACCGTGGTGCGGCCCGCCGTGTCCAGGATCACCACGTCATGGCCGCCCAGCTTGCCGGCGTTCATGGCGCGCTTGGCGATTTCCGTCGCGGACTGGCCCTGCACGATGGGCAGGAAGGCGACGCCCGCGCGTTCGGCCAGCTGCTGCAGCTGCTCCATGGCGGCGGGGCGGCGGGTGTCCAGCGAGGCGAGAAGGACTTTCTTCTTGTCCTTCTCCTTCAGGCGCAGGGCGATCTTGCCCGCCGTCGTGGTTTTGCCCGAGCCCTGCAGGCCGGCCATCATGATGGCGACCGGCGGCGTGGCGCGCAGGTTCAGCTCCGGCGCGGGGTCATCGCCGGCCAGAACTTCGGTCAGCGCGTCATGGACAATCTTGACGACCTGCTGACCGGGCGAGACGGAGCGGATGACATCTTCGCCAACCGCTTTCTCCCGCACGCGGGCCACGAAGTCCTTGACCACGGGCAGCGCGACATCCGCCTCCAGCAGGGCGACGCGCACCTCGCGCAGGGCCGCGTCCACGTCCTTTTCAGACAGGGAGCCCTTGCCGGTGAGGGAGTCGAATACGCCCTGGAGCCGATCGCTTAATGCATCAAACATGCTTGCCCGTTACGCCGCTTCATTTCGCAACGATGGCCCAAACCGGTAGCGCCCCGCTGAGCGAACCTTCGCCGAGCGGGGGGCCTCGCCGGCGTCCAGCGCCGGTCAAGACGAAGGTTTGGAGCCTTCGTGATTACGGGCGCAAATAAGCGCCTGTGGAGAAAGAGTCAATCAGACGGCGCGGCTGCCCTAGATGAAGGCGCTTGCCCCGTGCCCGGCCACGAACAGGCCGACGCCGATGACCACGGCGGAGAAAATCCGCTTCAGCGTCTCCTTGCCCTGGCCCAGCCGCCGCGCCAGCAAGGCCCCGCCAAGGCCGCCAATCATGCCGCCCAGAACGAACAGCCCGGCGATGCGCCAGTCCACCAGCCCGTCCAGCGCATAATTCGCCGCCGTGGTGGAGCCGAACGCGGTGACCGAGACCAGCGACGAGCCGACCGCGTTGAGGATCGGCATGGCGGTGGAGGCGACCAGCCCCGGCACCACCAGGAATCCGCCGCCAATCCCGAAGAAACCCGACAGCGCCCCGACCAGAAGGCCCGAGGCGATCAGCCGGGGCAGCAGCCGTCCCGCCGTATCGCGGCACAGATACACGCCCGCATCCTCGCCGCCCTTGCGCTTGCGCAGCATGGCCAGCCCCACGGCGATCATGGCGACCCCGAACAGGGAAAGCAGCGCCTCCCCGTCCGTCATCTTGCCCAGAGTCGACCCGCCCATGGCCCCCGCCACGCCGGACGCGGCGAATGCCAGCGCGCACCCCCATTTCACCGTGCCCAGCCGCCAGTGATGGATCATGTTGGCGAAGGCGGTCGCGCCCACCGCCGCCGCGCTGGTGCCTATGGCGACGTGCGGATCGTCCACGCCGACGACATAGACCATCAGCGGCACGGCCAGGATCGACCCGCCCCCGCCGATCAGGCCAAGGACCAGACCGACCAGCGCGCCGGAGCCTAGGGAGAGAAGATCAGAAAATTCCACGCTTTGTCGTTCTCAGGCGAGATTTGCGCGCCGGTTCCACGGCATGACGGAAAGAATTTGCGCCATCATGCACGTTCCCGAAAGTCCCGCAAACATAAGCCCGGCCCCGACAAAGGCCGACAGCGCGTAAAAGCCCGGATGAACCGCAACGCCCAGCGCCGCGCCCAGCAGGACCAGTCCACCAGCAGTGATCTGTACCTGCCGCATGATCTCAATCGGCGCTTTCGCGTCTGTCTTCACGGGCAGCCCGGCCTTTTTCCAGGCCTCGATCCCGCCTTCCAGGATATAGGCCTCGCACTGGCTGGCGTTGCCGAGCGCCGCGGCGTTGGACTGGGTTCTCATGCCCGACCGGCAATGGAAGATGACGGCTTTGGCATCGCTGCGCGCCGGGCCGGCTGCCTCCAATTTGCTCAACGGGTGATGCGCAGCGTCGGGGATGAATTCGCGGGCGCGTTCATCAGTCTCGCGCACATCCACCAGAATCGCGCCGTCCTTGATCAGTTTCGCCGCGTCCTGCGGGGAAATCGTTTTCATGCTGATGCTCCTTTGCAGCCCGGTCCTATCAGGGGTCACGGACAATAGATGTCCTTGAGGACGCCGAGGACGCGCGCGGCCTTTTCGTCGGCGATGCGGTAGAAGATGGTCTGTGCTTCCCGCCGCACCGCGACCAGGCCGTCGCCACGCAGCTTCGCCAGATGCTGGCTCAGTGCCGACTGGGACAGGCCCACCCGCTCGCCCAGCTGCCCGGCCGAAAGTTCGCCTTCCCCGATCAGGTGGCAGAGCACCAAAAGCCGGCCTTCATGGGCCAGCAGCTTCATCAATTGCGCCGCCTCGCCCGCGCTCTCGCGCAGGGCCTTCATTTCCGGGGACAGGGCCGGTGCGTCCATGCGTCACTCCTTAAGGTGTTTCTAAATTAGAAGTCACTAATATATAAGTCAACACAATGAACACGAAGGAGGGTCCGATGATTGCTTCCAAACCCGATATCCGCGCCTTTTTCGACGAAGGCACGAACACCATCACCTATCTCGTCTCCGACCCGGCCACGAAAAAGGCCGCGGTGATCGATCCGGTGCTTGCGTTCGACCACCGCACAGGCAAAGCGTCATCGGCCCCGGCCCGGCGCGTGCTGGATGCTGCGGGCGAAGCAGGCCTGGACATAGAATGGGTGCTAGAGACCCACGCCCACGCCGATCACCTGACTGCCGCGCCTTTCATCAAAGCGGAAACCGGCGCGAAGGTCGGCATCGGCGAGCACATAACCGAAGTGCAGGCGATTTTCCGGCCTGTCTTCAACGCAGAGGACGTCTCATGCGACGGCGCGGAGTTCGATCATCTCTTCGCCGACGGCGAGGCGTTCCGCATCGGCGATCTGGAGGTCTCCGTCCTCCACGTTCCGGGCCATACGCCGGCCGACATCGCTTATCGCATCGGCGATGCGGTCTTTGTCGGCGATACTCTGTTCATGCCGGACTATGGCACGGCTCGCGCTGACTTCCCGGGCGGCGACGCGCGCCAGCTCTACCGTTCAATCCGCAAGCTGTTCAGTCTGCCGGACGTAACACGGCTTTTCATGTGCCATGATTACCTGCCGGAAGGCCGGGAGGATTATGTGTGGGAGACTACAGTGGGCGAGCAGAAACGCTCCAATGTCCACGTGCATGAGTGCGTCAGCGAGGACGACTTCGTAGCGATGCGCACAGAACGTGACAGCGGCCTGGCCGCGCCGCTCCTTCTGTTGCCCTCAATTCAGGCCAATATCCGCGCTGGGGCCTTTCCGCCGGCTGAGGATAACGGCGTCGCCTACCTGAAAATTCCCGTCAAGCTGGACGCCGCTTGAAGCTTGCGGCCAGCTCTGGCCAGCGCCAGGCAAACCATAACGCCGTAACCACGTTCCCAAGCAATAATATCGCCACGGCCAGCACGACGCCCGGCACATTCCGCTCGAACGCGATGACCAGCGCGCCGGACAGGATGAAGCCGATATAGAGGTCGGCCGTGGTCACGCGGCCCCACGGCGTGGCGGTAAGGAAATTGATCGCCGCGCCGCCGTCGCCGCCCGGCAAGGCGATGAGGATCAGCCCGGCAAGGCCGAGCGCAAGAATGGCGAAAGCGATGCGTAAGGCGGCGGACATGGACGGGGTCTCCCTCTGGCCGGACTGGGGCGGGACAGGATCTAGTTCGCGTTGCGCTTCCGGCCAGATTGCGGAAGTCTCTGATTCATGACGCAGAAGAATTCCAAAATCGCCATCGCAGGGGCCGGCGCCATCGGGCTTTATATCGGCGGGCGCCTGGCGGCCGCGGGACATGAGGTCAGTTTTCTGGCGCGCTCCCGCATTGTTCAGGCGCTCTGGAAAGACGGGCTGATGGTCAGCGATGCGGACGGTTTTGAACAACATGTCTCCCCGGACGACTTCGAGGCGACGTCTGATCTGGACGCCGCCTTCGCGGGGGCGGACCTGATCCTGGTGACGGTGAAGAGCAAGGACACCGCCGACATGGCCGCGCAAATCGCCCATCGCGCGCCCAATGCCCGCGCCGTGGTCAGTTTCCAGAATGGCGTGCGCAACGCCGCGCGGCTCCGTGAGGCGCTGCCCGGTCTCGATGTCCGCGCGGGCATGGTGCCCTATAATGTGGTGCTGGACGCGGATGCGCCGGTGACCGCCATCCGCACCACGCAGGGCCCGCTGATCATGCAGGCCGCGCCGGGCGATGCGCTGGCCGCGCGCCTGACCGCGCCGGGGCTTCCCGTCCAGACGCGGTCCGAAATGGACAAGATCCAGTTCTCCAAGCTGCTGATCAATCTGAACAACGCCATCAATGCCCTGTCCGGCCTGCCTCTGGCCGTGCAGATGGCCGACTGGCGCTGGCGCGCCCTGTCGGCGGCGTGCATGGCGGAGGCGATAGAGGTCGCCCGCGCATCCAAGCGCCCCTTCGGAAAGGTCGGCCCGCTCAATCCGCTTCTCATGCCGGTCCTGCTCAGCCAGCCGAACTGGATTTTCATTCCGCTGATACGCCGCATGAACCGGATCGACCCGAAAGCCACGTCCTCCATGCAGGACGATCTGCGCCGCGGACGGGAGACCGAGATCGAGGACCTTCAGGGCGAGATTGCCCGCATGGCGGAGGCCGCGGGCCGCCGCGCCCCGATCAACGCGGCCATCGCCGCTCTGGTGCATGAGGCGGAGGCCCTGAATATCGGCCCGCCGATGATGGCGCCGGAAATCGTCGCCCGCCGCTGCGGCATCCAGATCTAGCCGGTCGGCGGCGGTCTAGACGACCGTCACCTTCCGGAAGATTTCCTCGTCCATTTCGTCTTCGCTCTTGGCGACCGCTGTCGCCACGGCGGCGTCGCCGGTGACGTTGGTGAGCGTACGCATCATGTCCAGCGGCCGGTCAAAGGGCAGCAGGAAGCCGACCATCAGGGCGGTCTGTTCCGGCGTCGCCCCGATGGCGCCAAGCACGGTGGCCAGCAGGAAAAGCGAGGCGGACGGGATGCCCGCCGTGCCGATGGAGGTCAGCGTCGCGGTCAGGGCGATGATGAAATAATCCGCCATGGACAGGTCGATGCCGAAAGCCTGCGCCGCGAACAGCGCCAGCACGCCCAGATAGAGCGAGGTGCCGTCCATGTTCACCGTCGCGCCCAGCGGCAGGACGGAGCCGGCGACCGCCGGATCGATGCCCAGATTCTTGCGGGCGTTGGAAATGGTGACCGGCAGCGTGGCGGAGGAGGAGGACGTGGAATAGGCCACGGCCTGCGCGTCGAAGATGCCGCGGAAAAAGCGCACCGCCGGCAGGCCCAGCACGAAGCGCACCAGCCCGCCATAGACCAGCACGATGTGCAGGATGCAGCCCAGATAGACCGCCGCCGCCAGCAGCGCGACGGAGGTGAAGGTCGCCAGCCCCTTGTCGGCGGTGACCCAGGTGATCAGGGCGAACACGCCAATCGGCGCCAGTTCCATCACCCAGCCGGTGATCGCCATCATGATGTCGGCGCCGCCCTGGATGACGTCGCCCACGGCCTTGCCCTTGTCGCGCAACATCAGGATGGCGACGCCCACCAGGATGGCGAAGAAGATCACGGCCAATATGTCGCCGCTGGCCAGCGCGTTGAACGGGTTGGCCGGGACAATGGCGATCAGGCGTTCGACCATGGTCGGCGCGTCGGTCGCGATTTCATTGGGCGTGACGCCGGTGAAATCGACGCCCGCGCCGGGGCGGAAGATCGCGCCCATGAAAATGCCGATGGTCACCGCGAACAGCGTGGTGATCATGTAGAGTCCGATAGCCTTCGCGCCGATGGAGCCGAGCTTGGACGGATGGCCTATGGCCATGACGCCGGCGGCCAGCGTGGTGAAGATCAGCGGCACAATCAGCATCCGGATCAGCTGGATGAACAGATCGCCGAACGGCTTGATCCAGGTGGTGGCGAAGGCCGAGGCCGCATCCGGCCCGAAGGCGGCGCGCAGGATCAGGCCCGCCGCAACGCCCAGCACCAGGCCGATCAGGACGCGCTTCCACAGCGTCATCTGGAAATAGCCGCGGAGAAATCCGCCTTTCTTGTCAGCCGCTTCGCCGCCGTCTTGCTGGTCGCTCATGTCCCCGCGCTCCCCCGGATATGATTTGTCTTTTCGGGACGGAGACTTACCCGCAAGCGGCGCGGCGTCAATTGGCGCGGCGCGCGCAAAAAAATGGCGCGCTCTCCGGGGGGAAGAGCGCGCCGGGTTTAATGACGCCGCCGCAGCCGGCGTCCGTGCAGGTGCTGTGAGAGGGCTCTAGCGGCCTTCTTCGGCCTGCATGACCTTGGAGACGGCGTTGACCACGGAGGCGATGCGGACCGCGGCCTGGATCTGCTCGGTCGTGACGCCGGCCTTTTTCAGCTCCGCCTCGTGCGAGTCGACGCACATGCCGCAGCCATTGATGGCGCTGACGGCCAGCGACCACAGTTCGAAATCGGCCTTTTCGACGCCCGGCTTGCCGATGATGTTCATCCGCAGCTTGGCCGGCAGGTTCCGGTAATCCTTGTTCGAGGCCAGGTGCGTGAAGCGGTAATAGACATTGTTCATGCCCATGATCGCCGCTGCGGCCCGGGCGGCTTCGGCCGCTTCCTCGGACAGCTTGTCGGCCACTTCCGACTCGATCGCCTTGACGACCGCCGGGTTGGCGGCGCCGTGAGCGGAGGCGAGATACGCGCCCCATTTCTTCTGGTCGTCGAGGACCGTCTCATTGGCGAGAGATCCCAGGTTCAGTTTCAGGTCTTTCGCATAGGCGGGCAGTTCGCCACGCAAGTCTTCGAGGGACATCGCGGTCTCCTTGGGGAAATTTATTTTTTGAAATGAAAAGCTTGAAGGCGGGCCCCGTCCCGTTCCGTGGGGGGAAATCGGCGGGGGAGGGATGCCGCGGGACTGTAAGGACCCGCCTCCAATTCAGGTCAGCCTGTGAAGGCTTAAGCCGCCAGCGTGTCGCCGCCGACTTCACGGTTGCAGGGGCACAGCTCGTCCGTCTGCAGGGCGTCCAGAACACGCAGCGTGTCCTGCGGGTTCCGGCCGACGTTCAGGTTGTTCACATAGACGTGCTGAACGACGTTGTGCGGGTCGACGACATAGGTCGCGCGCAGCGGAACGCCTTCTTCGGAACGGATGCCCAGCGCATCGATCAGCGAACCCGTCGTATCGGCGAAGGACCAGGCCGGATGCTCGTTCAGATCCGAATGGTCGCGGCGCCAGGCCAGCTTGACGAATTCGTTGTCGGCCGAGCCGCCCATGACGACCGCGTCGCGGTCTTCGAATTCACCGGCCAGACGGCCAAATTCGGCGATCTCGGTCGGGCACACGAAGGTGAAATCCTTCGGATAGAAGAAGATGATCTTCCATTTGCCTTCGAAGCTCTTTTCGGTGATCGGCTCGAACGCCGACTCGCCGTTTTCCTCGTGCTTCATGAATTTCGGCTTCACGCCGACAACTTCAAATTCGGGGAGCTTCTCTCCAACACCCAACATAAATCGTTCCTCTCGGTCATAGATGAAAACTCGTGGCCGCAACGCTCTGCGCCGCGACGCACCACCTATATGGGTGCAACGCACAAAATTCCAAATCGATCTCCATAGTGACTGCGATAAATTTTTCTTATGGATTTCGGCAAAAAAAGAGGCCCGCTTTAACGGGCCTCTCTGAGCGTCGGGGAAGAGGCTCAGTTGATGTCGAAACGGTCGGCGTTCATCACCTTGTTCCAGGCTTTCACGAAGTCCGTCACGAACTTCTCTTTAGAGTCGTCCTGGGCATAGACCTCCGAAAGCGCGCGGAGCTGGGAGTTGGAGCCGAACACCAGATCGGCGCGGCTGGCGGTCCATTTCTTCTGCTCGCTCGCGCGGTCCGTGCCTATGAACAGATGCTCGTTGTCCGCGTCGGCTTTCCACGCCGTGCCCATGTCGATCAGATTGACGAAGAAGTCATTGGTCAGGGTTCCGGGGCGGTCCGTGAAGACGCCGTGCTTCTCGCCGTCCGCATTGGTTCCCAGAACGCGCATTCCGCCGACCAGTACCGTCATCTCCGGCGCGGTGAGGGTGAGGAGCTGCGCCCGGTCGAGAAGAATCTGCTCGGCCGGGACCGTGATGTCGCCATGGACATAGTTGCGGAAACCGTCCGCCTTGGGCTCCAGCGGCTCGAACGCCTCGATGTCGGTCTGCTCCTGCGAGGAGTCGGTGCGGCCCAGCGTGACCGGAACCTCGACATCATGGCCGCCATCCCTTGCGGCTTTCTCGACCGCCGCGGCGCCGCCAATGACGATCATGTCGGCCATGGAGACCTTCTTGCCGTCCGAGAGCGAACCGTTGAAGTCCGCGCGGACGGATTCGAGCTTGTCGAGGACTTTCGCGAGCTGATCGGGGCGGTTCACCTCCCAGTCCTTCTGCGGGGCGAGGCGAACGCGGGCGCCATTGGCGCCGCCGCGCTTGTCCGATCCGCGGAAGGTGGAGGCGGAGGCCCAGGCGGTGGAGACCAGTTCTGAAACCGACAGACCGGAGTCCAGAATCTTGCCTTTCAGCGCCTTGAGGTCCTGCGCGTCGATCAGTTCATAATCGCGGGCCGGGACGGGATCCTGCCAGAGCAGTTCCTCCTGCGGCACTTCCTCGCCCAGATAGCGGACGACCGGGCCCATGTCGCGATGGGTCAGCTTGTACCAGGCGCGCGCAAAGGCGTCGGCAAGCTGGTCCGGGTTCTCATAGAAGCGGCGCGAGATTTTCTCGTAGTCCGGGTCGATCTTCAGCGCCAGATCGGTGGTGAGCATCATGGTCGGGACAGTCTTGTCCGTCTCATGCGCGTTCGGGGCGTGGTCTTCCGGCTTCTCGCCCTTGGGCGCCCATTGATACGCGCCGGCCGGGCTCTTGGTCAGCTCGTAATCATAGTCGAACAGCAGGCGGAAAAAGTCGTTGTTCCAGCGCGTGGGCGTGTTGGTCCACGGGCCTTCAATGCCGCTGGTTATGGTGTGGCCGCCCTTGCCGCTCTCATGCTTGCTGGTCCAGCCCAGCCCCTGTTCGGCGATGTCGGCGCCTTCCGGCTCCGCGCCCACCAGCGAGGCGTCGCCCGCGCCGTGGCATTTGCCAAATTCGTGGCCGCCGGCGATCAGCGCGACGGTTTCCTCGTCATTCATGGCCATGCGCTTGAAGGTCTCGCGGATATCGTGCGCGGCCTTCTGCGGGTCCGGTTCGCCGTCCGGGCCTTCCGGATTGACGTAGATCAGGCCCATCTGCACCGCGGCCAGCGGGTTTTCCAGAACGCGCTCGCCGGAATAGCGGCTGCCCGGCTTGTCGGACGTGGCCAGCCATTCCTCTTCCGTGCCCCAGTAGATTTCCTGCTCGGGCTCCCACACGTCCTCGCGGCCGCCGCCGAAGCCGAACGTCTTGAAGCCCATCGACTCCAGCGCGCAATTGCCGGTCAGGATCATCAGGTCGGCCCAGGAAATCTTGTTGCCGTATTTCTTCTTAACCGGCCACAGCAGGCGGCGCGCCTTGTCCAGATTGGCGTTGTCCGGCCAGGAATTGAGCGGGGCGAAACGCTGCGAGCCGGAGGACGAGCCGCCGCGGCCGTCGCCGATGCGATAGGTGCCGGCGCTGTGCCAGGCCATGCGGATCATGAAGGGGCCATAATGGCCGTAATCGGCCGGCCACCATTCCTGGGAGTCGGTCAGCACGTTGAAGATGTCCTGCTTGACCGCTTGCAGGTCCAGCGACTTGAAGGCTTCCGCATAGTTGAAGGATTCGTCCATCGGATCGCCGAGCGGCGAATTCTGATGCAGGATGCTGAGATCCAGCTGGTCCGGCCACCAGTGGCGATTGGAAGGTCCACCGCCCGAATTGGTGTGCATTACCGGGCAGCGGGCGATTTTATCGTCGACCTTCGCGTCCATGTTTAAAGCTCCCTGATCCAGTTTTATTTTTTTGAACGCTCTCAAATTACCACGCGGCCGGGCATCCAGATAATTTATAATATTGATCCGCCGGGTAAGCTGGCCTTATGCGGCGGCGCAGCATCGGGTGAGCGATTGGATTGATAGAGGTCAGAATTTTGATAATCTGAGCTTATGTCTGTCATCCATCCGCCCACCCTGCGGCAGTTGAGTTTTTTCGTTGCGCTGGCCGAGACCGGCTCGTTCCGCGAGGCGGCGGAGCGTTCCGGCGTCACCCAGCCCGCGCTTTCGGCCGCGATCAAGGAGTTGGAGAACCTGACCGGCGCGGTGTTGTTCGAGCGCGGCCCCCGGGGCGCCACGCTGACCCCGGCGGGGGAGTCCGCCCTGGACCGCGCGCGCCGCATCCTGGCCGACGCCGAGGACCTGGTCCTGTCGGCGCGGGAGAGCGGGGAGCCGATGACCGGGCCGCTGCGTCTGGGCGTCATCCCGTCCATTGCGCCATACCTGCTGCCGCGCGCCCTGCCGGAACTGAAGACGCGCTTTCCGGAGCTGGAGCTGCGCCTGAAGGAAGACATCACCACGCGCCTTCTGGACGGCCTCGCCGACCGGCGGCTGGACCTGGCGATCATCGCGCTGCCCTTCGAGACGCCGGGCCTGAAGACGCTGGCCGCCTTCGATGACGAATTCCTGCTGGTCGCGCCGTGCGGCCACAAGCTGCTGGACCGCAAGACGCTGAAACCCTCCGACGTGCCCACTGGGGAGCTGCTGTTGCTGGAGGACGGGCACTGCCTGCGGGAGCACGCGCTGGCCGCCTGCAAGACCCCGGACGCGGCCAAGTCGCGGGAGTTCGGGGCGACCAGCCTGCAGACCCTCTTGGAGATGGTCGCCGCGGGATACGGCGTGACGCTGGCCCCCCGCCTGATGATGGATGCCGGCGCCATCGCCCATGACCGCGTCGCCTGCCGCGGCTTCGACGCCCCCCTGATGGGGCGGCAGGTGGGCGTGGTCTGGCGCGGCGGCTCCGTCTGGGACGCCGACGCCGAGGCGCTGGCGGCGACATTGCGGGACATCCTAAAGCCGGAGGCGGGGTAGTTCCTGTCTTCTCTCGCCCCCTGAAGGGGGAGAGGGTTTTCTCTTTCACTCTCCACCTCTCTCTCGTCATCCTCCGGCTTGACCGGAGGACCCAGGGGTCGTGGGGCGGGGAGATTTCAACTGGGTCATCCGATCTCCCCCCGGCTCAAGGCCGGGGTCCGTCGGAGGATGACGTTCTTTTATTGCCTTCTCTCTTTCAGCTCCCGGAAATGGCGCAGCCATTGTCCGGGATCCAGTTTGCAGCGGGGCCGCCGACTCTGGACCCCGGATAATCGCTTTGCGATTTCCGGGGACTCGTTGGGGGAAGCGCCACCGCCTCCACGGCATATCCGCCGCAGAGTTATCCGAGAAAACACGAGGGTGGCGCGGCGCGTCTTTCGGGACGCCGGTTACCGTGTGTTTGTATGTTTCGCGTCCTTGAGACGCGCCGCGCGGTTCTTTTGCGGAGGGCGGGAGTCGCCTCGACCGGCCTCTCCATCCGCTGCCGCCAGAGTCTTAATAGCCAGGGCATTTCAGCCTCAGACTGGCGCCTGGCGGTGCGCCGGGACGCGCACGGTCTGGTCAGACCCTGCCGTATCCCGGGAACCGCGTTCAACTCCGTCCCTCGGGCGACCGGATCCGAAGCCCCTCGCATGACGGCGAACGGGGACGAGCTTACGCCGTCCCGGGACCCGGTCTGATATTTTGGGGTTCGTCCCTGTTTTCAGAGCCCTTCGAGACGCCGCGCCTTTGGCGCGGCTCCTCAGGGGAAGGGTGATAGGAAAGGGTGGAGAAACAGAGGTTTCCAACCCTCAGCCCTTAGCCTGAGGAGCCCGGGAGGGCGTCTCGAAGGCGGGGTCCAGAAGGCGGGACTTTCCCGGGAAATTCGGCGGAGTTTCCACGGTGCAACCGGGTCCTCCGCTCGAGCCGGAGAATGACAGGGAAAAGAAAAAAGCCCCTCCCGTTTGGCGGGAGGGGCTTTTTCTTATTGGGCGGCTTGCGCTTCGGCTTCCGCAGGTTTCCAGCGGAGGACGGGCTGCCTTGCGGCTTGCGTTTCGTCAAGGCGGCGCAGCGGGGCGTGGACCGGGGCCTGTTTGAAGCGTTCGGTCTCGCCCGCCTTGGCGGCTTCGGCCAGGGCCAGAAGCGTGTCGGCGAAGCGGTCCAGCGAGGTTTTCGACTCCGACTCCGTCGGCTCGATCAGCAGGGCGCCGTGCACGACCAGCGGGAAATACATGGTCATGGGGTGGTAGCCCTCATCAATCATCGCCTTGGCGAAGTCGAGCGTTTCCACGCCGGTGTCTTTCAGGAAATTATCGTTGAACAACGCCTCGTGCATGCAATAGCCGTCGAAGGCGCGGGTCATCGGACCGTCCAGCAGGGCCAGCAGGTAGTTGGCGTTAAGGACCGCGTCCTCGCTGGCCTGTTTCAGGCCGTCGGCGCCGTGGCTCATCATGTAGGACAGCGCGCGGACGAACATGCCCATCTGGCCGTGGAAGGCGGACATGCGGCCGAAGGGCTGGCCTTCGGCGTCTTCGTTGCGTTCGACCAGTTTCCATTTCTCGCCGTCCTTCACGACGTAAGGCACAGGCGCGTAAGGCGCCAGCGCGTCGGAGAACACGGTCGGGCCGGCGCCGGGGCCGCCGCCGCCATGCGGGGTGGAGAAGGTCTTGTGCAGATTAATGTGCATGGCGTCGACGCCGAGATCGCCCGGACGGACCCGGCCGACAATGGCGTTGAAATTGGCGCCGTCGCAGTAGAAATAGCCCCCCGCCTCGTGAATCAGGTCGGCGATGGTGCGGATATCGCGTTCGAACAGGCCGCACGTATTGGGGTTGGTCAGCATGATGCCGGCGACGTCGTCGCCCAGCTTGCCCTTCAGCGCCTCCAGATCGACGCGCCCCGAGGAGTCGCTGGGGATCTCGTCGACGGTGAAGCCGCACTGCACGGCGGTGGCCGGGTTGGTGCCGTGGGCGGAGTCCGGGACCAGCACGCGGCGGCGCTGGGTCTGGCCGTCGGCGTCCAGCTTGGCGCGGATCGCCAGCATGCCGCAAAGCTCGCCATGGGCGCCGGCCTTGGGGCTGAGCGCAACGGCGGGCATGCCGGTAAGCGTGGTGAGCCAGTGGCTGAGCTGGTCCATCAGGGCCAGCGCGCCCTGAACGGTGGATTCCGGCTGCAGCGGGTGCAGATCGCCAAAGCCCGGCAGGCGCGCCATCTTCTCGTTCAGGCGCGGATTGTGCTTCATCGTGCAGGAGCCGAGCGGATAGACGCCCAGATCAATGGCGTAATTCTTCTGGCTGAGACGCACGTAATGGCGCATCGCCTCGGGTTCGGTCAGGCCGGGCAGGCCGATGGCGTCCTTGCGGGCGAGATCGCCCAGATCGTCGTCCATCTCCGGCGTGTCAGGCAGGTCCACGCCGGTGCGTTCATTGTCGCCGCGGTCGAACAGCAGAAGCTCTGTCTGCTGCAGCGCCTTGGAGCCGGAAAAGGTCTCGAACTGGCCTTCATTCTCGGCCTGCGCGACGGCGGGGCGGGACGGGCGTCCTTGCTTGTTGAGGCTCATCTTACAGCGCTCCCTTCAGGGCGTTTTCCAGCGCGTCGAAATCATCGTCCGTGACGGTCTCGGTGACCGCGACCAGCAGGATGTCGTCCAGGCCCGCGTTGGGGTCCAGGCGGCTGAACGGCACGCCGGCGAGGACGTTCTGGCCGGCCAGCGTTTCCACCACCCCGGCGGCGGGCTTGGGCAGCCGCAGCGCGAATTCATTGAAGAAGCGCGGCGTGACCACTTCGACACCGTCCAGCTTGCCGAGACGTTCGGCGAGCTGTCGGGCGCGGCGGTGGTTGAGCGTCGCCAGCTCCCTCAGCCCCTTCTCGCCCAGCAGGGTCATGTGGATGGTCCAGGCCAGCGCGCAGAGGCCGGCGTTCGTGCAGATATTGGAGGTGGCGCGGCCGCGGCGGATATGCTGCTCCCGCGTCGAAAGGGTCAGCACGAAGCCGCGATTGCCGTCGGCGTCCACCGTCTCGCCGGCCAGGCGCCCCGGCATCTGGCGGACGAATTTCTCGCGGCAAGCGAAGAGGCCCACATACGGGCCGCCGAAGGTGAGCGGATTGCCAATCGACTGGCCTTCCGCGGTGACAATGTCCGCGCCCATCTCGCCCGGCGATTTCACCGCGCCGAGGCTGACCACTTCGGTCACCACGGCGATGACCAGCGCGCCCTTTTCGTGCGCGGCTTTGGCGATAGGCTCAAGGTCCACCAGCGTGCCGAAAACGTTGGGCGTCTGCACGACCACGCAGGCGGTCTCGTCGTCGATCTGATCGATGACTTGCGCGTCGGCGTCGATGGCGGACGGGATCTCGGTGATGTCGATATCGGTGGTGCGGGCCAGCATCTGGGTGGCCTCGGCGTAATGGGGGTGCAGGCCCGGCGCGAAGACGCACTTGTTGCGGCGCGTGACGCGGGCGGCCATCAGCACGGCTTCGGCCGTGGAAGTGGAGCCGTCATACATGGAGGCGTTGGCGACCTCCATGCCGGTCAGGAGCGCGACCTGGGTCTGGAATTCGAACAGGGTCTGCAGCGTGCCCTGGCTAATTTCCGGCTGGTACGGCGTGTAGGCGGTGAGAAACTCCGACCGCTGGATGATGTGATCGACGCTGGCCGGGACATGATGGCGATAGGCGCCCGCGCCGCAGAAAAACGGCGCCTCGCCCGCGCTGAGCGACATGTTCGAGAGCTTCTTGAGGGCGCGCTCGACCTCCATCTCGGATTTCTGGCGCGGCAGATCAATCAGCCCGTCCAGGCGGGCCGATTCCGGAACATCGGAGAAGATTTCGTCGATCGAGGACACCCCGATCGTCTTCATCATCTCGCCGCGTTCAGCGTCGGATAGGGGGAGATATCTCATTCGTCTTCGTTCCGTTTATCGTCGGATTTGTCTTTGCCGCGGCGGCCAAAGCCGGCCCCGAAGGCCGCGCCGAGCGCCACGCCCAGAGCGGCGCCGAGCGCGATTTCATCCATGGCCGCGCCAATCGCCACGCCGATGGCAACGCCAATGGCGATGCCGGTTCCCGCGTTCATCGTGCGTTTTTCGGCCAAATCAGCCCTCGCTGGCGGCGAATTCCTTGTAGGCGCCCTCGTCCATCAGGCCGTCCAGCTCGCCCGCATCGGAGAGCTTGAGCTTGATGAACCAGCCGGCGCCGTCAGCGGCTTCGTTCACGGTTCCGGGATTGTCGGCGATGGCGGAGTTCACCTCGACGACCTCGCCGGAAACCGGGGCGTAGACCTCGCTGGCGGCCTTGACCGATTCCACGACCGCGGCCTCGTCGCCCTTTTTCAGATTGGCGCCGACATCGGGCAGCTCGACGAACACCACGTCGCCCAGCTGTTCGGCGGCATGCGGGGTGATGCCCACCGTGCCGACTTCGCCTTCAACGCGGATCCATTCATGGTCTTTGGTGTATTTGGTGGTCACGAGCGGGGTCTCCTCAACCGCGATAATAATTCTGGGGGACGAAGGGGGTCTTCACGACCTCGGCGGCGCGCGCCTTGCCGCGCACCAGGATGTCCAGTTCCGTTCTGGCCTTCGCGAAATCGGGCGTCACATAGGCCATGGCGATGGGCTCGCCCAGCGTCGGGGCGAGGCTGCCGGAGGTGACGACGCCAATGACGTTTCCGTCTTTGTCGGCCACGTCCGCGCCTTCGCGCGCCGGGGCGCGGTCGGCCAGTTTCAGGCCGACGCGCTTGCGCGCCGGACCGTCGGCGATCTCCTTCAGGATGCGTTCGGCGCCCGGAAAATCGCCGCGCTCGCGCCGCACTTTGGGTAGCGCCCAGAGCAGCGAGGCCTCGACAGGGGAGGTCGTGTTGTCGATGTCGTGGCCATAGAGGCAGAGACCGGCTTCCAGGCGCAGCGAGTCCCGCGCGCCAAGGCCGATGGGCTCGACATCGTCGAAGGACAGGAATTTCTCGGCCACTTCCACGGCCTTGTCGGCGGGCACGGAAATCTCGAACCCGTCCTCGCCGGTATAGCCGGAGCGTGAGACGATGGCGTTGACGTCGAAAATGTCGGCGCGGGCGGCCTGCATGAAGGTCAGTTCAGCCGCTTTCGGGGCGACGGCCTGCATCACGCGCATGGCGGCCGGGCCCTGAAGCGCCAGCAGCGCGCGGTTGTCGAGACGGTCCAGCTTGGCGCGGCCTTCCAGCGTCTTCGCGATATAGTCGAAATCGCCGTCCTTGGTGTCGGCGTTGACGACCAGGAACAGGCCGTTCTCGTCGGGCCGCGAGACCATCAGGTCGTCCATGATGCCGCCGTCCCCGTTCAGCAGCAGCGTATATTTCTGCTGGCCGTGTTCGAGGCTTTGCAGATCGCCGCTGGAAACGCTTTCCAGCGCGGCCGCGGCGTCATCGCCGGTCAGGCGGGCCTGACCCATATGGGAGACGTCGAACAGGCCCGCGCGTTCACGCACCTGCTGGTGTTCCTTCAGGATGCCCATGGGGTACTGGACCGGCATTTCATAGCCGGCAAACGGCACCATGCGCGCGCCAAGGGCGACGTGGAGGTCATATAGGGGGGTGCGCTTCAACGCTTGATCGCTCATTTTGCCTCGACAGCTTGACCGGGCCTCATCGCCCGGCAATCCGCCCCCGCTGTCGTGGCGCCTGAGAGATTCGCGGGAGAATATGCTCTCCGCTTGCTCCTTCGGCGGGCGTCGGCGGAAAAAATGCCGCGCCGCTTTCCAGCGTGTTGTCAGTCGCGGTCCCTTGCACCTGAGCGTTTCCGGGGCGGTTGCGCCTTCGGCGCCGGACGAATCCGGTCTCTCCCACGACTGGGCCAGAACCTAATCAGCGCCGCGCGGGAGTCAATCTTGGCGGGCGGTTCGGGTGGCCCGCTACATCCGGTCCGGGGCCTCGAGGCCGATGAGGCCGAGGACGAGATTGAGCTGGGTCAGGGTGAGCTGCGCCAGCGCCAGGCGGGAGGCGCGGGTTTCCGCGTCTTCGGCGGTGACGATGGGGCAGGCCGAGTAGAAGCCGGAGAAGGCCTGGGCCAGCGTGTAGGCGTGATCGCACAGGAAGTTCGGGGCGCGCTTTTCATAGGCGGTGGCCGAGGCGCGGTCGAAGGCGTCCAGCGCGTAGAGAAGATCGGCTTCCGCCTTTTCCTTGATGCGGATTTCGCCGGGCTCGACGCCAGCGTCTGCGGCCTTGCGCATCAGGGATTTCACCCGGACGGCGGCGTAGAGAAGATAGGGACCGGTCTTGCCCTCGAACGTCATGAAGCGGTCGAGGTCGAATATGTAGTCGGTCGCGCGGTCATGGCTGAGATCGGCGAACTTGATGGCGGCCAGCGCCACCTTGTCGGCCACGGCCTCGTATTCGGCCTTTTCCATGTTCGAGGCGATGCCCGCCTCCTCCATCCGCGCAACGGCGCGGCGGTGGGCGCGGTCCAGAAGATCGGCCAGCTTCAGCACGCCGCCCGCGCGGGTCTTGAAGGGCTTGCCGTCCGGACCGTTCATTGTGCCGTAGGCGAGGTGTTCAAACGAAATGCCCTCCGCAAAGCCCGATTTCTGGGCGGCGCGGAAGACCTGTTCGAAATGCAACGACTGGCGCTTGTCCACGACATAGAGGATGAGGTCGGGATCCAGCGTCTCCGACCGGTCGAGGATCGTGGCGAGGTCGGTGGTGGTGTAGAGGGCCGCGCCGTCCGATTTCAGCAGGATGAAGGGCGGCAGCTCCTTCTTGTCGTCCTCGCGCGCCACCGGGATGACGATCGCGCCCTTGTCCTCGGTCGCGATGTCGCGCTCCACGAGGTCCGCCACCATGGGGCGGATGCGGTCCTGAACGTCGGACTCGCCCTTCCAGAGGTCGAAATGCACGTCCAGCGCGGCGAAATCGCGCTTCAGGGCCGCCCTGGAGACTTCCAGAAAATGCCGCCAGAGGGCGATATAGCCGGGGCGGCCTTCCTGCAGCGCCTGGGTGGCCATGCGGGCCTCGTCCATGCGCGCTTCATTGGCCTTGCAGGCCTGCGAGGCGCGCGGATAGATGGTCTCCAGCTCCTCGATCGTGACGGGAGACTCGTCCGGGTACGGGCCCTCGAAGTCCTTGTCGAAATAGGGAAGGTCCGGCTTTTCGCGCGCCAGTTCTGTAATGATCTGGCCCATCTGCAGGCCCCAGTCGCCCAGATGCACGTCGCCGATCACCTTGTCGCCGCAGAAGCGGAACAGGCGCTGCAGCGAGTCGCCGATGATGGAGGAGCGCAAATGGCCGACATGCATCGGCTTGGCGACGTTGGGACCGCCGAAATCGATGACAACGGTGCGGGCCTCATCCACGATGCGCGCGCCGGCGCGGTCATCTTCGGCCAGCGCATTGGCGCGGTCCTCCAGCGCCTTGGCGCTGGGGGTCAGGTTGATGAAGCCGGGACCCGCGATCTCCACCGACTCGATCAGCGGGTCGCCGGATACGGCGTCGGCCACGGTCTGCGCGATCTCGCGCGGCGGCTTGCCGGCCTGTTTGGCGGCGGCCATGGCGCCGTTGCACTGATACGGGGCGAGGTCGGGCCGCGTGGAGCGGGCCGTCGCGCCCAGAGTCGCGGGAAGGCCCTGCGCCTCGAACGCCTTTCCCAGGCGCTCGCCGAGCGCGGTCTCTATCGGAATTTGCATGCCGGTGTCGCCTATTCGGACGGGGCCTGGATGATGCCTTCGCGGAATCGCTTGCCGAGACGGTTATATTCGAGCTGCTGCTCGTTCACCTCGAACCCGACAATGATCTCGAAATTGGTGCCGGACGTGGTCTCGCTGGCGCGCGGGATCACGATATTATCGATCGTTTCGGTCTTGTAGACGCGGTCGCGGCCATTGAAGTCCACGCGGATCGGGAAGACCTGCTTTTCGATCACGGCCAGATCCTTGCGGGTCACCGCGACGAAATAATTATAGACGTGCTCGTCCCCGCGGGCGTTGGGGCCGCGGCCGAAACCGAAATCGATCTCCAGCTCCGCGCGGATCGGCTGCTCGCCGTAATAGCGGCAGAAGCTGCGCACGCCGTTGATTTCGCCCGTGAAACCGACATTGGCCATGGTTTCCGCGCCATCGATCTTGACGATGCGCGCGGCGTCGAACAGCGCCTGCGCGTTCGGGCACGGCCCCGGATTGGGGTTCTTGGCGTCGCCGAAACGGAAGACTTCCTTGGTGGACTGACATCCGGCAAGGGCAAGGGCCGAAACGGCGAGAGCGAGGATCAGGCGGACATTATGCGTCATTGAGCTTATCAGAGATCTTTCTGCGCTGAGGCCGTCGCCCCGCGCCTATAGACTTGCTAGACCATGGGCCTCATATCGTTTCACTCGATGAACCGCAACGCGAAGCGTGCGTAAAACCATGCCCGACGCCGCACAACCTACCAAACAGCCCATCACGCTGCTGCTGGCCGCGCCGCGCGGATTCTGCGCCGGCGTCGACCGCGCCATCCAGATTGTCGAGCGGGCGCTCGATAAATGGGGGCCGCCCGTCTATGTGCGGCACGAGATCGTGCATAACCGCCATGTCGTGAACCGGCTGGAGGAAATGGGCGCGGTGTTCGTGGAGGAGCTGGACGAATGCCCGGAAGACCGCCCGGTGGTGTTTTCCGCCCACGGCGTGCCCAAGGCGGTGCCCGAGCGCGCCGAGCGCCGCAACATGATCTATGTCGACGCCACCTGCCCGCTTGTGTCCAAGGTGCATGTGGAGGCCGAGCGCCATCACCGCGCCGGGCTGGAGATCGTGCTGATCGGCCATGCCGGCCACCCGGAAGTGATCGGCACGATGGGCCAGTTGCCGGACGGCGCGATGCACCTGGTCGAGACGGTGGACGATGTCGAAAAGCTGAACCCGCGCGATGCGGACAAGCTGGCCTTCGTGACGCAGACCACGCTGTCGGTCGATGACACCGCCGATATTGTCGCCGCGCTGAAAGCCCGCTTCCCGGCGATCACCGGGCCGCACAAGGAAGATATCTGCTACGCCACAACCAACCGCCAGGCGGCGGTGAAGGCGATGGCGGCGCGCGCGGATCTGGTTCTTGTGATCGGGTCGGAAACCTCCTCCAACTCCCAGCGGCTGGTGGAGGTGGCGCTGAAGGCCGGGGCGCGGGATGCGCGGCTGGTGGAGAACGCCAGCCGGGTGGACTGGGAGGCGGTCGCCAGGGCCCGCACCGTGGGCCTGACCGCCGGGGCCTCCGCCCCGGAAGTGCTGACTGACGAATTGATCGCCGCGGTGCGCGAGCGCTTTGACCTGTCGGTCGAGGAATTGCGCGTGACCGACGAGAATGTCGTCTTCAAGCTGCCCAAGGCCGTGGCGTGAGTTCCGCTGAAAACAAGACCAGGCCGACCGGCGCGGACGTGAGCGCGTTTCTGGACGGCGTGGAGCCGGCGCGGCGGCGCGAGGATGCGTTCGCCGTGCTGGATATGATGCGGCGGATCACCGGCGAGGAGCCCCGGCTCTGGGGCCCGTCCATCATCGGGTTTGGCGAGTATCACTACAAATACGAGTCAGGCCGCGAGGGCGACTTCATGCGGGTGGGGTTTTCGCCCCGCAAGGCCAATCTGGTGCTCTACATCATGCCCGGCTTCGCGCGCCATGACGCGCTTCTGGACCGGCTCGGCAAGCACAAGACCGGGAAATCCTGCCTGTACATCAACAAGCTGGACGATGTGGACCGGGACGTTCTGGAAACGCTGATCGCGGAATCCTGGGCGGCCATGGCCAAAAAGTACGGCGCGTGAGCGAAGCCGCGTCCGATACGTCCCGCAAGCGCCTCAATATCGTCGCGCTGGCCCTGGCCCTGCCGTTCGCGGGATTTGCCACTTTCCTGCTGCATGAGGGCGGGCACTGGGCGGCGGGGGAGCTGCTGGGCCATGACATGGCGCTGGGCCTGAACCGGGCCGCGCCGGTGGACGCCGAACCCGGGCCGACACAGGCGGCGCTGCTGATCATGATCGCGGGCGGCGTCGGGGTGACGCTGGTTCAGGGGCTGATCGGCCTGCTGATCCTGCGCTGGTCGGCGGCGATTGGTTATGCGGTGGTGTTCTTCGCCTTCTTCATGCGGCTGATGGCGCTGGGGATCACCGTGGCGGTCAACCCGAACGACGAGGCGCAGATCGGCCTGATGCTGGGCGTCGGGCCTTATATTCCGCACATCGTGGTGGTTCTGGCCCTGCTGGGGGTGACGATCGTGGCGGCGCGGCGCGCGGGCGCGGGATGGGCGGCCAATGTGCTGGCCTATCTGGTCGGCTCGGCCACCATCACCGCGATCGTTTATCTGGATACGGTCATCGGACGGATTTTGTGAGCGGCAAGACAGTCATCATTCACACGGACGGCGCGTGCAGCGGCAATCCCGGCCCCGGCGGCTGGGGAGCGTTGCTGGAATGGAACGGGCACGAAAAGACGCTGAAGGGCGGCGAGGCGGAAACCACCAATAACCGCATGGAGCTGCGCGCCGCCATCGAGGCGCTGAATGCATTGAAGCGGTCCTCGCAGGTCGAACTGCATACCGATTCGACCTATGTCATGAAGGGCATCACGGAGTGGCTGCCCGGCTGGAAAAAGCGTGGCTGGAAGACCGCCGCGAAGAAGCCGGTGAAGAACGCCGATCTGTGGCAGGCGCTGGATGAAGCCGCCGCGCGCCACACAATCGACTGGCGCTGGGTGAAGGGCCATTCCGGGCACGAGAAGAATGACCGCGCGGACGAGCTGGCCCGCGCCGGGATAGACGAGGTTCGCTGAACGCTATGAGCCGCCGCTACCTGACCGTCGATGTGTTCACGGACCGCCGGTTCGGCGGCAATCCGCTGGGCGTGGTGTTCGACGCGGACGGTCTGGACACCGACCAGATGCAGGCCATCGCCCGCGAGTTCAATTATTCCGAGACGACCTTCCTGCTGCCGCCGCGCGATGGCGGCCACACCGCGACATTGCGCATTTTCACCCCGGCCCGCGAAGTGCCCTTTGCCGGCCATCCCAATATCGGCGCGGCGCTGGCCGTGGCCTGGGAGGGGGAATTGTTCGGCCGGGAAATCGGCGACGAGATCGTGTTCGACGAGAAAGCGGGGCTGGTGCGCATCGCCATCACGCGGGAAAACGGACAGGCCGTTTCCGCCGAGCTGACCGCGCCCGAGCCCTACCGGACGGGCGGGGAGATCGGCCGGGACTTCGTGGCGCGCTGCGCCGGGCTGTCGCCGGACGATATCGCTGTGGACCGGCACAAGCCGGTCGTCGCCTCGGTCGGCCTGCCCTTCACGTTCGCGGAGCTGAGAGACTCGTCGGCGCTGGAGCGCGCGAAGATCGGCCCCGTCGAGACGTTCAAGGCCCTGCCCGCCAACGCGCATGACCTGATGATCTATGTCCGCACGGGCGAGGGACATGTGCGCGCCCGCATGTTCGGGCCGCTGGACGCGGTGCCGGAAGACCCGGCGACGGGAAGCGCCTGCGCCGCCTTGATGGGCCTGACCGCGCATCTGGACCCGGCGGAGAATGGCGAGGTGACGCTTTCCATCCGCCAGGGCGTGGAGATGGGCCGCCCCAGCCGGATCGAGGCGCGGGCGGAGAAAAAGGACGGCGCGGTGACGGCGGTGCGCGTGGCCGGCGGCGCGGTGGCGGTGATGGAAGGCCGCCTGCTGGACTGAATAAGCCGGGACGCGCTTTGTCCCGTCACGCTTTGCCGGTAACCTTCCCTTGAAACGGCTTCAACGGGGAGAAAGTCATGATCCGCTTCATTGCCACGCTGGCCGCCGCGCTGATCGCGCTGCCGGCCTTTGCCGGGACGGTGTTCGACGTGGAGCACCGCAACGCCGCCGGGGCGGTCGACCATACCAGCCAGATCAAGGTGGATGGCGGAAAGCTGGCCATGGAGATGATGTCCGCCGGCGAAGAGGCCCCGGAAGGGCGTATGATCTTCCGCGGCGACCGGACGCCCCAGGAAATGATCGTCATGAACGATCAGGAGCGCAGCTACATGGTGTTCACCGCCGAGGGCATGGGATCCATGCAATCGCAGATGAACAGCGTGATGGAACAGGCGCTGGCGAACCTGCCGCCCGAACAGCGCGCCGCGGCCGAGGCCGCCATGTCCGGTCAGGGCATGGGCGCGATGATGGGACAGGCCCCGGCGAGCGATTGGCGGTTCCGCGCCACCGGCAAGAGCCGCGACGTCGATGGCCGCCAGACCACGGGCTATGAATTGCTGAAGGACGGCGTGCGCCAGATGGTGTTCTGGACGGTTCCGGCGAGCAGCTTCAATGGCGGCGGCGATCTGGGCCGCACCTTCGACAGCCTGAACGATTTCTTCGAGGCCCTGCCGATGATCGGCGACGCGGCCGGGCCGATGTACGACCTGGACGCGATGGATGGCCGCGTGCCGGTGCAGATCGAGGAGATCGGCGCGGACGGCGCCGTGGAGGCGACCACCACGATCAGCGAAGGGCGGAGCATGGATATCGCCGCCTCCGTGTTCGAGCCGGACCCCGGCTATACCCGTCAGGAAATGCCGGGCATGGCGCAGTAGCGCCTAGCCCGCGGCGCGCGGGATTACCCGCACCAGCGAGGATTCCACCGATGTGACGGTCAGGCTGGTCCCGGCCGCGACATCGGACGCGCCGTCCAGCTCCGCCGTCCATTCCACGTCGCCGATCTTCACCCGGCCGAGGCCGTCGCGGAAATCGTTCAGCGCGATGGCGCGGGCGCCGACCATCTGCTCCCGCGGGCGGTTGAGATTGGGGGCGCTGGACTTGAACAGGTTCGGCCGGACAAAGCGGTCGCCCAGCACGGTCAGGGCGATGGTCAGGCCGGCGAAGATCAGCCACTGGAACTGCCAGGGCAGGTCTATGCCGAACACGATCACGCCCGTGGCAAAGGCTGCGGCGGCGGGCCAGAGCAGGTAGGTGGTGCCCGTCAGCAGCTCGGCGATCAGGAGGACGGCGCCGAGGATGCCCCAGCGCCAGATCGTCATTCCCTCCAGAAATTCGACCACAGCATTCATGACCTAGCCCTCCTCTCTTGTTTCGGCGGACTTGGCGAATTTCGCCAGTTCGCCGATGCCCGAGACGGTGGAGGCGAGGCTGGAAAGCTCGGCCGGCAGGATCAGCGTTCTCTGCTGTTCGCTGGTGGCCAGCTTCTCGAACGCTGCGACGTATTTCTGCGCCACGAAATAGTTGAGCGCAGCGACGTCGCCCTTGGCGATGGCCTCCGAGACGGACTCGGTGGCCTTGGCTTCGGCCTCGGCGGAGCGTTCGCGCGCCTCGGCGTCGCGGAAGGCGGCCTCGCGGCGGCCCTCGGCCTCCAGGATCTGGGACTGTTTCTCGCCCTCGGCGCGCAGGATGGCGGACTGCTTGTCGCCTTCGGCCTCCAGAATTTCGGCGCGCTTGATGCGCTCGGCCTTCATCTGGCGGGCCATTGCCTCGGTTGTGTCGGGCGGCGGGGTGAGGTCGCGGATCTCGATCCTTGTGACCTTTACGCCCCAGGGATTGGTGGCGGCGTCGATCACGCCCAGCAGGCGGGCGTTTATGTCGTCCCGGCGGGAGAGCACCTCGTCCAGATCCATCGAGCCGACCACGGTGCGGATATTGGTCATCGAGAGATTGACCACCGCGAAATCCAGATTATCGACGGCGTAGGCCGCCTGCGCGGCGTCCATCACCTGCACGAACACCACCGCGTCGACCGAAACCATGGCGTTGTCGCGGGTGATGACTTCCTGATTGGGGACGTCAACGACGCGCTCGCGCATTGAGATCTTGAAGCCGACGGCGTCGATGAAGGGGGTTATGAAGTGCAAGCCGGGTGTGAGCGTGCGCGTATAGCGCCCGAAACGCTGCACCGTGTATTCCATGCTCTGCGGCACGACCTTGATCGTGCCGGTCACCAGGATCAGCGCCAGCACAACGGCGGCGATCACAAGTCCGGTAAAGGCGAAGTCCATTTGCGTCCCTCCAACAGGCAGAATCCTCTGCCGCTAGAATGGCCGATATGGACAGGGAAGTAAGGGGAAATCGCCCCGGGCGATTCCCCTCTTGTTGCTTCCTAGAGCTGTTCCAGCATGTGTTCGGCGCTGGAAACCTGGAAATCGCCGGGGGCTTCGACGTTCAGCTTTTTCACCACGCCGTCCTCGACCAGCATGGAGAAACGCTGGGCGCGGGTGCCCATGCCGAATTTGGAGCCGTCCATCTCAAGGCCCAGTTTCTGCGCGAAATCGGCATTGCCGTCGGCCAGCATCTGGACGTCGCCGCCCGCGTTCTGGTCCTTGCCCCAGGCGTCCATCACGAAAACATCGTTCACCGACATGCAGGCGATGGAATCAACGCCTTTCGCTTTCAGGTCGCCGGCTTTCTGGACGAAGCCCGGAAGGTGCTTGGCCGAGCAGGTGGGCGTGAAGGCGCCGGGAACGGAGAAGAACGCCACGGTCTTGCCGCCGAACACGTCCGCGGTGGAGAGCGGCTGCGGGCCTTCGGGGCCCATGGTCATAAAGGTGGCTTCGGGCAGCGTGTCGCCTTCTTTGATGGTCATGTTCGGTTCACTCCATTTATGGGTACGGTTATCGGGTTCGCCCTCTAGATAGGGCCGATGCGCCGCAGCGAAAAGCGTTTTGCCGGTTTTAAAAAGCGGCGCGTCCCCATTATGATTGCGGACATGGAAGAGACGCCGGAAGAAAAACAGACCGAGAAAAGCCCGCTGATCGGCCAGATGCTGATCGCCACGCCCGCCATCGGCGACGAGCGGTTCGAGCGCAGCGTGATCGTGGTGTGCGCGCACAGCGACGATCACGCCATGGGCATCGTGGTGAACAAGCCGATGGGGGAGATCAGGCTGGGCGACCTTCTGGACCAGCTGGGGATCGAATCCACCATCGAACTGCCCGACCGTCAGGTGCTGGCCGGCGGGCCGGTGGACAAGGAGCGCGGCTTTGTCCTGCATTCCGACGACTATCATTCCGACGATTCCACCGTTGGCATCCGCGACGGGCTGGGCCTGACCGCGACCAAGGAAGTGCTGGAGGCCATCGCCTCCGAAACCGCGCCGCAGCAATCCACGCTGGCGCTGGGGTACGCCGGGTGGTGGCCGGGGCAGCTGGAGGAAGAGTTGCGCGCCAGCGCGTGGCTGACCTGCGAGGCCAGCGAGGCGCTGGTGTTTGGCGAGGATCTGGAGACCAAGTGGGAATCCGCCCTGCGCTCCATCGGCGTCAATCCGGCGATGCTGTCCTCCATGACCGGCATGGCCTGAGCCGCGCGCGCCGATGAGCCCTGACTGGACTCCCGTAAACGCGGCGGCGGACCGCCTGTCGAAAACCACGCTCGCCGCCCTCGCCGATTCCGATGAGGGCCGGTTCGGGGCGTTCAGCCATGCGCTGGACGGGCTGCTGATCGATTTCTCACGCCAGAAGCTGGATGCGGTAGCGCTTGAGGCGCTGACCGGGTTCGCGAAGGCGCGCGGGTTCGAGGATTTCCGCACCCGCCTGTTCGCGGGCGAAGCGGTGAACGCGACCGAGGGCCGGCCCGCCCTGCACATGGCGTGGCGCGCCGATGGCGGAGCGGAATATCCGGCGGCGGGGCCAGACATCGCGAAATCGGTGACGGACGAGCGGGCGCGGATGCGGGCGCTGGCGGACGGCATCCGGTCCGGCGAGATCACGGGCGCGCGCGGCCGGCCGATCCGGCAGGTTCTTCATCTGGGGATTGGCGGGTCGGACCTCGGGCCGCGCCTGGTTTATGACGCGCTGAAGCACGAGCGCGACCCGCTGATGACGCTGCGCTTCGCGGCCAATATCGACCCCGCGGAGCTGAATGACGCGCTGGAGGGGCTGGACCCGGAAACCACGCTGGTGATCATCGTCTCAAAGTCCTTCACCACGCCCGAGACGCTGACAAACGCCCGCCACGCCCGGTTCTGGCTGGAACAGGGGCTGGGCGATGCGGAGGCGGCGAAGGCGCAACTGGCCGCGGTCAGCGCCAATCCGGAAAAGGCGCAGGAATTCGGCGTGCCCGCCGACCGTATCTTCGGCTTTCAGGACTGGGTGGGCGGACGCTATTCGCTGTGGTCCTCGGTCAGCCTGTCGCTGGAAATCGCGCTGGAGGCCGGGGCGATGGACGCGCTGCGCGCCGGCGCGGCGGCGATGGACGCGCATTTCCGCGACGCACCGCTGGACCAGAATATCCCGCTGCTGAAAGCGCTGACCGATCTGTGGAATGCGCGGGCGCTGGGTTATCCGACGCGCTGCGTGGCGCCCTATTCCACGCGGTTGCGCTTGCTGCCCGGCTTCCTTCAGCAGCTTGAGATGGAATCGAACGGCAAGGGCGTGGCGCTGGACGGATCGCCGGTGGCCGCCTCCTCGCCCGTTGTCTGGGGCGCGGAGGGGACGAACGCGCAGCACGCCTTCTTCCAGCAACTCCACCAGGGGCCGCAGGGCGCGCCGGTGGATTTCATGGCCGTCAAGGAATCCCGCGAGGCGCGGGACGACATGCAACGCGCCCTGCTGGCCAACTGCATCGCGCAGGGCGAGGCCCTTATGCGCGGGCGCAGCGCGGAAGCCGTGCGGGCGGAGATGCAGGCCGGCGGCGCGGATGAAGCGGAGATCGCCCGGCTGGCGCCGCACCGCGTCTGCCCCGGCGACCGCCCCTCCACCACGTTCATCCTCGACCGGCTGGACGCCAGGACGCTGGGCCTGCTCCTGGCGCTGTTCGAACACAAGACCGCCGCCGAGGGCGCGCTGATTGGTGTAAACAGTTTCGACCAGTACGGCGTGGAGCTGGGCAAGACGCTCGCCAGACGCGCCCTGCCCGCCATCGAGGGCGAAACGGATCAGGGCGTCGACGCAACCAGCGCTGCGCTGATCGCGCATTTGCGGCGCTGAGTAATATTTTAGTTGTTGTTGTCGCCGCTGTATTTCTCAGCTTCCGAAGATCTGACGACATAGCCGGATGGCGTGCGCACAAGGTCTTTCGCCAACGGGATTGCTCCGGATGGCATGATCGGAAGCGCCCTCGTATCGGGCCATGTTTTCTTGATCCTGGGCACAAGCGCTTCCCTGAAACGCGCTGACCTGTCCGGATCCTGACCGAGTGAGAATGATATCCAAATACGTCCGACATGGTCTTTGTAATCCATGGCCGACGCTATTAGCTCTTCATCATTCTCGCCTCTCCAGATGCCTGCCCGAAATGTAATCGGAATTTCCGCAAACACTTTTAGTTCGTCCGGAGTCGCGACATCGACATGAAAGCCGTGTGCTTGAGCTTCTTCCCTCAAAAGTTCGACAAAGCGGGACTTGTCTGTTTCGGTCGGCAAAGGAACTTCATATGACGCAACGGTTCTCGCCCATGGCGGTTGCTCTACAGAGCATCCAGCGAGAAAGAACGCCAAGCACAGAACAAACCGGAACATCTGGAAAGATTTGAATATAGCTTCCTGACGGTCAATGAGCTTTAGGTTTGAAGCTTTTCACCGTCGAGGTTACGCACGCCACCAAGCTTCAGCGGTTTCAGTCATTCGGCGCTGCGCTGATCGCGCATTTGCGGCGATGACCCCCTCGCCTTTCGCGGCGTGGCGCGCTAACTCCGCAGACCTATGGCCAAGAAAGACAAACCCTTCCGCCCCAAGGCGCGCCGCCCGCGCGGTTTCGAGGACCGCCCCGCTGATATCCTGAAGGCCGAGCGCGGCCTGGTCGCGCGCGCCGGCGAGGTTTACGAGGCGCATGGCTTCATGCCGCTGGCCACCGGCGCGTTCGAATATGCCGACGCGCTGGGCAAGTTCCTGCCGGACGAGGAGCGCCCGAACGAGGGCGTGTTCGCCCTTCAGGACGATGACGAACAGTGGATGGCGCTGCGCTATGACATGACCGCGCCGCTGGCCCGCTATGTCGCCGAGAATTTCGACGGCCTCGCCAAGCCTTATCGCCGCTGGCAGGCGGGCAGCGTGTGGCGCAACGAGAAACCCGGGCCGGGCCGGTTCCGCGAATTCACCCAGTGCGACGCCGACAGCGTCGGCGCGCCGGGCCCCGAGGCCGACGCCGAAATGGTGATGCTGGCCGCCAAGGTGATGGAGGCCGCGGGCCTTGGCGAAGGCGACTTCGTGGTGCGCGTGAACGACCGCCGCCTGCTGGACGGGGTTCTGGATCTGGCCGGGGTCGGCGACGCGGCGCAGAAGGGCCGCGTCCTGCGCAGCCTGGACAAGCTGGACAAGTTCGGCTGGGACGGCGTGGCGCAACTTCTGGGCGGCGGGCGCAAGGACGAGTCCGGCGACTTTACCGAGGGCGCCAGGCTGGACGATGCGCAGATCGAGGCGGTGAAGCGGTTTACCGAAGCCTCAAGCGCCTATGACTCCGGCGCGGCCGACCCGGCGGGCGAGACGATCCGCGCGCTTGGCGCGGCCCTGGACGGTTCCCAACAGGGCGAGGCGGGCGTCGCGGCGCTGGGCGTCATCAACGATATTTTGAAGGGCCTCGATTTCGGCCCGGCGCAATTCCGCATCGACACCTCCGTTGTCCGCGGCCTTGGCTATTACACCGGCACGGTGTTCGAGGCGGAGCTTCTGAAGACCGCGACCTATGAGGACGGCAAGCCGATCCAGTTCGGCTCGGTCGGCGGCGGCGGGCGGTATGACGATCTGGTCTCCCGCTTCAAGGGCCAGCCGGTGCCCGCGACCGGGTTCTCCTTCGGCGTGTCGCGGTTCGCCGCGGCGCTGCGGGCGCTGGAGAGCGGCGAGGCGTCGAAGTTCGGCGGTCCGGTCGTGGTGCTGGCGCTGGAGGACGGACAGGCGGCGGAATATTTCGGCATGGCCGCGGAGATCCGCGAAAAGCTGAATGTCCCGGCGGAAGTCTATGTCGGATCGGGCCGGAATTTCGGGAAACAGTTGAAATACGCCGACAAGCGCGGCGCGCCGGTGGCGGTGATCGTCGGCTCCGAAGAGCGCGAGAACGGCCAGGTGACCATCAAGGACCTGGCGCTGGGCGCGAAGCTGTCAGCGGAGGCCGAGACCCGCGAAGAGTGGCTGGCCAACGAGCAGCAGAAAACGGTGCCGCGCGGGGAGATGATCGAGACCATCTCCCGCGCGCTTTCCCGGATGAAGGATCAATAGAAGGGCGGCGGAGTCCGCTCTTTCTTCTTTTCCTTCTTGGCGGCTTTCTCGGCCCCATCGGCCGAGCTGGCCATGTCATTGCCCGCGGGTTGGGTGGCGCAGCCGGCGAGGCCGGCCGTGGCCACGGAAACCGCGATGAGCGCAGCGGTGATCGTTTTCGTCATGGGCGTAGTCCCTTCATTGCCTAGACGAGCAGCCCGCTTTTCCTAAATGCCTGCCAGCGCCTGTCGCGATGCTGGCGGGCGGGTGAGCGTTTGGTAATCGGTTCGACAGATTGGGCGCAGACGTTACAGGCCGACCGCTTCCTTCATCTCGCGCTTGAGGCTGCGCGGGGCGTCATCGATATCGTCGATGAAGTCTTCCGCGCCGTCAGCGTCCGAGCCATTGATGACGACATGGGCGGTATCGCCGCCCGGCCCGTCATCGCGGGCGTCAACGACAACCGATCTGTCGCCGCCCGGCGCGTTGACCACGACACGGGCGCTTCCCGAACCTTCCTCCTCATCAGCGTAGATGGAGATGCCGAAGAGCTTCATTTTCAGCTCGCCGGGATCGCTGTCCGCGATGTCGGCGGCGTCCAGCGCGTTGCGATAGGTCTCGTCCGCGTCCGCGCCCGTGGTCAGACGGGCGGAATCCTTGTCCTCGCCATCGCTCCACATGGCGGCGGAGAGGCCGTCCTCATTATTGCGGACATAATGGACCACGCCGTTCTGGTCGGAGGCGATAACCTCCAGATCGAATGGCTGGTCAGCCGCAATGGCCGGCGCGGCGGCAAACGCCGCAGCAATCGCGGCCAGAATAAAGCGTTTCATGATGTTCCTTCCGATGGGTCCCTGGTTCCATCGGCAGCCCGAACATATTGATAATCGATAAAATCACCTCGCGCAACGAAAAAAAATGCCGGCAGCAGCATTGACTCTGATAAATGACTTTGTTTATTAAAGTACTTGTCGCTAACCGATACCCAAGGAGACAGACATGAAAAAGACAATCGCTATCGCCGCCGCCCTCAGCGCCCTTGCCGCGCCGGCCTTCGCCGGGGACATCGCGCTGACGATCAATGGCGTTCAGCCGGAAGGCGGGAAGGTTCTGGTGTCCCTGCAGACCGAGGAGCAGTTCATGACGCGGGAATACGCCGCTTCGGACATGCTGGACGGCGCGCAGGCTGGAACGCTGACCACGACGCTGAAGGACGTGCCGGCGGGTGAGTACGCCCTTTCCATTCTCCATGACGCCAATGGCGACTGGAAGATGGATTTGAGCGAGCAATATCTGCCGCAGGAAGGCTGGGCGATGAGCGGCGAGGTGAAGATGAACCGCCCGCCGCAATTCTCCGACGCCCGCTTCACCGTCCAGGAAGGCGCGCAGGCGGTCTCGCTGGACATGAGCTATCCCGAATAGGGCGAGCGCTTTCCACAAAAGGCAAAGGGCGGCGGGTCTTCCGCCGCCCTTTTTCCTGTCAGTTTGCCCGCGGGGATTCCTCAGCCCGCCGCGGCGGCAGGGCGGAGAGGCGGGAGCGCAGCGAGCCGGAGGCGGAAACCGCCAGCGCCAGCCCGGTGAGCAGGAAGATCGCCGTCACCCAGAAGGCCGCCGGCGCGTCGAATGATCCGCCATGACGGACGGCGTGGACCAGCGCGGCGAGAATGACGAGACCGCCCGACCCGGCGCGGGCAATCCGCGAAACCGCGTCCGGACGGGCCGCGACCATGGCCGCGATGATGAAGACCATCAGGGAAAGCCAGAAAATGGCGGTCAGCGCGCCGCCCTCAAGCCCGGCGGCGGCATTGCCCAGATAGGCGAATCCCAGCGCGGCGGGCATGCCCCAGACAATGGCCGTCCAGGCGCAATCCAGACGAACCGCCGGACGGCCCTTCTCCGCGCGTTTGAGAAAATAGATGCGCATGCCGCTGGCAATGATGACGGCCAGCGCCAGTCCCAGCAGGACATATATCGCCTTCACCGGGATACCGCCGAAGGAGCCGAAATGGAGCTGATAGAGGGATGCGGAGACTTGCTGGCCGATGGCGCCGTCCGACATGCCGGTCGTGCTCTGGAACTCGCCCGCGGCGTTGTAATTGTAATATTCCCCGAAAATCACCCGGTCGGGATGTTCGGCGATGATCTGGATATGCTGGCCCGCCGTCTGCGGGTCGTGGACGATCACATAGGTCGGGATGGCGTTGTGGCCCTGCGCTTCGAAATGGCCGAGCGCGGCGGAAACATCGGCCAGTTGCGCCGGGCTTTCGTCGGGCGGCGGCTCGGACCCGAAGACCGGTTCGAACACCTTTCCCGTGTCGCCGTTGAAATTGGCCAGCGCAATGCCGAACGCCACGATGGAGGCGAGGCCGAGAATGGCCCCGGTCGCGGAGACGGCGATGTGGAACGGCGCTGTCCAGACGCTGAGCCGGTTATGCAGATCCGCCTGGGTCAGCCGTCCGCGCCCCAAGCGCATGGAGAAAGCGTCTTTCAGGATGCGCGGATGGGCCAGAAAGCCGGTCATCGCCATGGCGACCATCATCACGCCCAGAATACCCACAATGGTCAGGCCCAGCACGCCCGGAATGTGCAGGTAGTAGTGCATGTCCAGCACGAACTGGGTCCAGGGAAAATGCTCCCGCCCGGCGAGCGAGCCATCGCTATTGGCGAAGGCCGCGCCGTGATCGGTGGTGATGACGGAGCGGGGAAATTCCGCCGTGGGAAGGCCGACATAGAGGTGGGTGGTGGACTGGCCCTGACGGTCGATAATGGCCTGGGCGGCGCGTTCGGCCGCGTCCGGGGACAGGGCGGCGATCTCCGGCGCGCCCGGTTGCTCCCATCGCTCCAGTTCCTGATGGAAGACCAGCAGCGTGCCGCTGATCGTCAGGATATAGAGCAGCGCGGAGACGGCGACGCCGATCGCCATGTGCCCGGAAAGGGCTTTTGCGACGAAGCCCGGGGCCATTTTCGGCCAGATTGTCTTAGCCATCGGGATCAAGCCCCTCCCCCGGGCAGCAGGAATATGTGCGCGGCGCTGATCGCGGCGAAAGCGGCCACGAGCGCGCTCTTGCGCACAAGACTGTTATCCATCGCGACCCATGAGGCCAGCGCGGCCCATGCGGTGACCGCGAAGATGAAGGCCGCCGCCCCGGTATCGGCCGCGCCGACGCCGGCGCCGGTCAGGAAACGATAAAACGAGATGGTCAGCAGGATCGCCGCCGCGCCGGCCAGCGGGCCGGTCAGCAGCGTGACATAGGTGATGCGAAGCGGCGTGCGCCATGACATTCGGCCGGGGGAAATTTCCTCCGCCGCGGAGGGCTCTCGCGGTTTCCGGCGCTTTGCCGGCATGACGATACTGACCGTGACGGCGGCCAGCGCGATGACGCACGCCGCCAGGATGCCGAGAATGATTCCCCGGTCCGGCCCGCCCAAGGCAGACCAGGGAACCATCGCCCCCGCAAGGAGGGCCCATCCGCCAAGGATGGATGGACCGCGATTGCCTGCGCGCCGCCGCCACGCCCGCCGCAGCAGGTAGAGGCCCGCCGCGATCATGGCCGTTCCAGCCAGCGCCAGACCAGGGGAGGGAAGCGCGCCGGGCAGCATCGCCTAGAACCGCTTCGCCAGACGGGCGACAACGGTGCGCCCCTCGCCCGGGAAGCAGTCGCCGCGGGCAAGGCAAGTGGCGAAATATTCCTTGTCGGCGAGATTGCGGGCATTGACCGTGAAGTCCCAGCCTACGGCGCGGTAGCCGATCATGGCGTCCGCGACCGTGTAGGAGTCATTGACGATCTGCACGCGCTCTCCGGTGAACGGGTTGATGCCGTTGCTCTCGTTCTCGCCGGCATAGCGCAGGCCGAACCCGGCGCGGAAATTGGCCAGGGGGCCGGCTTCCGGCTGATACATCGCCCAGGCGGAGGCCTGCGTCTCCGGGATGCTGGAGAGCGGGACGCCGTTCGGATCCTCGGTATCCAGGGCGCTGAAATTGCCTTCCAGATACCAGTCGCCCAGCGTCGTCAGGGCTTCCAGTTCGAACCCGGTGATCTTGGCCACGCCCTCCTGTTGCGAGGGGGCGGTCGGCAGGGCGGCGGGGTTCGACAGGTTGGACTGTTCGATGTCGAAATACGCCGCGGTGATATAGGTGCGCGTGCCCGGCGGCTGGTATTTCAGGCCCGCCTCGTACTGGCGGCCTTCCTGCGGCTTCAGATTATCGCCGGTGACCGTATCGACGCCCAGAACCGGCTCGAAGGATTCGGCGTAGCTGAGATAGGGCGACAGGCCCATGTCGAACTTGTAGATCGCGCCGACCGAGAAGCTGGTGGCGTCGTCTTCCTGGGTGGCTGAGCCGTTGTCGCTTTCAACCGTGTCGAAGCGCACGCCGCCGTTCAGGAACAGATTCCCGATGGAGACCTGGTCGTTTATGTAAACGCCCAGGTCTTCCGTCGTGGAGGGCGGCGTGTCGACCGGTTTCAGGTTCTTCACCGCCTCTGAGAGCGGGCCATAAACGGGATTGAAGACGTTTATGACCTCGCCAAAATAATAGCCGACATCGCTGTCGGTCTGGACGTCCTGCGCGTTCACCCCGGCCAGAAGTTCATGCCGGATCATGCCGGTCTGGAACTGCGCCCGCAGCCGCACATCGGCGGAAAGCTGCTGGGACGAGGCGTCGCCCGCATACCAGGTGCTAAGGCCGTTTCCGGCGGCGTCGATGCGCGGAACGCCGGCCCCGGCGAAGCTGACCCAGCGCTGGCTGTAATCGGCCATGCCGTTCTTGTAGCGGGCCGTCCCCTCGACCGAGAAAATCTCGTTCAGCTCATGGCTGCCCATCAGGGTCAGGGAGACCGAGTCGGTGTCGTATTTGTTGAAATCGGGATGGCCGAGATAGGTGGAGGGCTCAATCTCCTCGCCGCTGGCGCTCTCGAGATAGGTGCCGGTCAGCGGCAGGAACTGGCCGGCCGTGTCGGATTCCGATTCCTGGAATTCGGCCAGCACGGTAAAGCGCGTGGACGGGGCGGGCTGCCAGGTCAGGGAGGGCGAGATGACCATGGAGTCATCGTTGACGTAATCGATCTGGGTGTCGGAGTCGCGATAGAGCGCCACGACGCGGCCCGAGAGGCCGCTATTATCGCCAAACAGCGGGCCGTTGATGTCCGCGCCGACCTGGAAACGGTCATAGGAGCCATATTCCACGACCAGCTCGCGGCGGGGTTCCGGATTGGCGATCTTGGACACCACATTCACAATGCCGCCCGGAGAACCGCGCCCGTAAAGAACCGAGGCCGGGCCTTTCAGGACCTCCACCTGCTCCAGCATGTAAATGTCGGAGCGGGTGTTGTTGTAGAAGCCGAACAGGACCTGGATGTTGTCGCGGTATTCCGGCACGTCGAGACCGCGCACCGTGGCGAAGTCGCCGCGCGTGGCGAACCCGTAGGTGTCGCCCGAGACGCCGGCCGTGTAGGTCAGCGCGTCATCCAGCGTCAGCGCGCCCTTGGCGCGGAACATTTCTTCGGTTTCGACCGAGACCGAACGGGCGGTCTCAAGGATCGGCGTGTTGGACTTGGTAACGCCGAACTGGGACAGCATGCCGGTGACGACGACTTCATCGACCGCCGTGGCGCTGTCTTCATTTTCGTTATCTACCGATTGCGCGAATGCGGCGTTGCCGGCCGCCAGGGCGAGCGCCAGCGCGCCCCATGAAACAGATGAAATCTTCACGAAAAACAAGTCCCCCGAACGTGATCAGCGCGAAACCGGGCGGCCGCGCTATTTGCGAATAATTCTCATTTGCCTCATATCGGGGGCAGTCTGTTATTGCAAGGCATTCTCAACAAGAAAATGCTGCTGATGCGAAGAAAATGACAGGCGCATAGGAAAAGGGCGGCCCCGATGGAGCCGCCCTTCCCTTTGAAGCGTAAGGCTTTGAAGGTGGCTGGACTTAGAAGCCCATGCCGCCCATTCCGCCCATGTCGCCCATGTCGGGCGCGCCGCCGCCGGATTTCTCCTTCTTCGGCGCTTCGCCAATAGCGGCCTCGGTCGTGATGAACAGGCCCGCGACCGACGCGGCGTCCTGCAGAGCATGACGGACGACTTTCGCCGGGTCGATAATGCCCGCGGCGATCAGGTCCTTGTACTCTTCAAGCTGGGCGTCAAAGCCGAACTTGTAGTCATCATTTTCCAGCAGCTTGCCGACAACGATGGAGCCTTCGACGCCGGAGTTGGCCGAGATCTGACGGATCGGGGCCTGCAGGGCGCGGCGGATGATCTGGATGCCCGCGTCCTGGTCCGGGTTTTCGCCGGTGAAGTCTTCCAGGATCTTGGAGGCCTTCAGCAGGGCGACGCCGCCGCCCGGCACGATGCCTTCCTCGACGGCTGCGCGCGTGGCGTTCAGCGCGTCGTCGACCCGGTCCTTCTTCTCTTTCACTTCCATCTCGGTCGCGCCGCCAACACGGATGACCGCAACGCCGCCGGCCAGCTTGGCCAGACGTTCCTGCAGCTTTTCCTTGTCGTAATCGGAGGACGTGTCCTCGATCTGCGCGCGGATCTGGTTGGTGCGCGCCTCGATCGCGTCCTTGTCGCCAGCGCCGTCAACGATCGTGGTGTCGTCCTTGGTGATGGTAACTTTCTTGGCCGTGCCGAGCATCTCGGTCGTGACGTTCTCCAGCTTGATGCCGAGATCTTCGCTGATGACTTCACCGCCGGTCAGGGTGGCGATGTCTTCCAGCATGGCCTTGCGGCGCTCGCCGAAGCCCGGAGCCTTGACGGCCGCGACCTTCAGGCCGCCGCGCAGCTTGTTGACCACCAGGGTGGCCAGGGCTTCGCCTTCAATGTCCTCGGCGATGATCAGCAGGGGACGGCCCGACTGAACGACCGATTCCAGGATCGGCAGCATCGGCTGCAGGGAAGAGAGCTTCTTCTCGTGCAGCAGGATCATCGGATCCTCGAGATTGGCCACCATTTTCTCGGAGTCGGTGACGAAATACGGGGACAGGTAGCCGCGGTCGAACTGCATGCCTTCGACGACTTCCAGCTCGGTCTCGAGAGACTTGGCTTCCTCAACCGTGATCACGCCTTCATTGCCGACCTTGCCCATGGCCTTGGCGATCATGTCGCCAATTTCGCGGTCGCCATTGGCGGAGATGGAGCCGACCTGGGCGATTTCCTCGGAGCCGGAGATCTTGTTGGCGTGGGACTTGATGTCCTCGACGACCTTCTTCACCGCAGCATCGATGCCGCGCTTGAGGTCCATCGGGTTCATGCCCGCGGCCACGGATTTCATGCCTTCGCGGACGATGGACTGGCCCAAGACCGTGGCGGTCGTGGTGCCGTCGCCGGCTTCGTCATTGGTGCGGGACGCAACTTCGCGCAGAAGCTGGGCGCCCATGTTCTCGAACTTGTCCTCAAGCTCGATTTCCTTCGCGACGGAGACGCCGTCCTTGGTGGAGCGCGGCGCGCCGAAGGATTTTTCGATGATGACGTTGCGGCCTTTCGGGCCCAGCGTGACTTTCACGGCATCGGCCAGAATATCGACGCCCTTGAGCATGCGATTGCGGGCGTCGGAGCCGAAATGAACTTCTTTGGCAGCCATTTCGTGAGTTCCTCTTGTTTTCTAATTCGTGCGTTTTGTTCGGGTATCAAAAAAACCGCTTGCGGCCGGATGGCCTTTTGCGAAGCGGTTTCTAGCCGGCGTTCATGACGCCGAGGATGTCGGATTCCTTCATGATCAACAGCTCGTCGCCGTCGATCGTGATTTCCGTGCCCGACCACTTGCCGAACAGGATGCGGTCCCCCGTCTTGACGTCCGGGGCGATCAGTTCGCCCTTGTCGTCACGCGCGCCTGCGCCGACGGCGACAACTTCGCCTTCCTGCGGCTTTTCCTTGGCGGTGTCGGGAATGATGATCCCGCCCTTGGTGGTTTGCTCTTCCTCCACGCGCTTCACCAGCACGCGGTCATGCAGCGGACGAAAATTCATCGGATTACCTCTGCTCCCGTAATATTGAGACTTAGCGTTTTTCGTGAGCCGGTGAGCGCCGTTAGCACTCTATGATCCCGGCTGCTAACAGAGGGCTAGGTAGGGGCGAAGCCGGGGATCGTCAAGAGATTCCGGCGGATGATTTTTTCGCTTTTGCGGCAAGGGTTTAGAATCGTTGCGGCGATTGGCGTGGTGATGCCATTGCCGCCCGCGCCGGATATGAAAAGGGCAGGGAAACCCTGCCCTTTTCTGTTTGAACCCTGGAAGCGCGTCAGGCCTGCATCGTCCAGCCTTCGACGCCCATGGCCGCCTGGCGCACGGCCTCCGACATGGTCGGGTGGGCGTGGCAGGTGCGGGCGATGTCCTCTGACGCCGCGCCGAACGACATGGCGAGCGCAGCCTCGGCCACCAGCTCCCCGGCGCCGACGCAGATCAGGTGGACGCCCAGAACCGTGTCGGTCTTCTTGTCGGCCAGGACCTTCACCATGCCTTCGGTCGTGTGGTTGGTGCGGGCGCGGGAATTGGCCTGCATCGGGAATTTGCCGACGGCGTAGTCCACGCCCTCTTCCTTCAACTGGTCTTCCGTCTTGCCGACCCAGGCGATCTCCGGGTTCGTATAGACGACGCCCGGGATCAGGTTGTGGTCGACATGGCCCGGCTGGCCGGCGATCAGCTCCGCCGCGGCGACGCCCTCTTCCTCGGCCTTGTGGGCCAGCATGGCGCCGGTGGTGCAGTCGCCGATCACCCAGATATTCTCGACGCTGGTCTTCAGGCCGTCATTGACGATGAAGCCGCGCTCGTCGGTCTTCACGCCGGCCTTGTCCAGGCCCAGACCCTCGGTGAAGGGACGGCGGCCGATGGCGACCAGAACCGTGTCGGCCTCGATGGTTTCCTTGTCGCCGCCCTTGGCGAGCTCGATATTCACGGAAAGGCGCTTGCCCTTCTCCACGCCGGTCACTTTCTGACCCAGCTTGAACTCGATGCCCTGTTTCTTGAACGTGCGCTGGGCGGTCTTGGCGAGCTCGGAATCGACGCCCGGCAGGATGCGGTCGAGATATTCAACGACCGTGACTTCCGCGCCCAGACGCCGCCAGACCGAGCCAAGCTCAAGCCCGATAATGCCGGCGCCGACGACGACCAGCTTGTCCGGCACATTGTCCAGCGCGATGGCCTGATCGGAGGTGACGATGCGCTCGCCGTCGATCTCAACGCCCGGCAGCGGGGTGACTTCGGAGCCGGTGGCGATGACGATATGCTTGGCTTCCAGCGTCTTCTCGCCGTCATCGCCTTTCACCGACACCTTGCCCTTGCCGGCCACCGCGCCCTTACCCTTGATCCAGTCGACCTTGTTCTTCTTGAACAGGAACTCGACGCCCTTGGTCAGGCCGTCCACGGCTTCGGATTTCTGTTTCATCATCTGGCCGAGATTGAGGGAGAGTCCCTCATACTCCACGCCCAGACCCTCGAATTCATTCTTCGCGCCTTCATAGATTTCGGAGGCGTGCAGCAGCGCCTTGGACGGGATGCAGCCGACATTCAGGCATGTGCCGCCGAGCGTCTTGCGGCTTTCAATGCAGGCGACCTTCAGGCCCAGCTGTCCGCAACGGATGGCGCAGTTATAACCGCCCGGTCCGCCGCCAATGATCACCACGTCGTATTTGTCGGCCATTCTTGTCTCGTCCTGAAAGTCGGTGGAAGGGATCGCGTGAGAGGCGAGGTATGACCGATTGCCGTGAAGGTCAACGCTTTGAGGCTTGCATATCCATCGTATCGGCCATGCGTTCGGCGGCCTCGATCAGGCGGGGACCGGCGCAGGGCCAGAGCCCCCCGGGAATTTCGGCGCGCGGAGCGGCCAGGATGCGCTGCATCGCCGGGTGGCGGGCGCGGCGGAATTGCTGGCTGGCGTAGCCTTCACGGAAGTAGGAGGCGACGACCATGTCCGGCGCGAGCGCGGTCAGGCGCTCCGGCTGGCCGATCGCC
>NZ_JACESD010000022.1:0-44866 GCF_013911995.1 Euryhalocaulis sp. | reverse complement strand
AGACGTGCTGGATCAACAGGCGGGCGTCCAGATCGGGCGTGTCGTTTCCCGCCGCGGCCAGGCGCGAGGCCAGCGAACGCCGCAACGCCCCGACGCGGTTCTGTCTATTTGCTGTTTTCATGCCGCCACCGGGGGGTTAATCGTCCAGTCCCTTTCTGACGCGAACAGGCACGCTTGAACATGAGTCACGGCACCCTTCTGCACCATGTTCGGATGGAAGACGACAATGTCGTATCCGGCGTCGTGATCGACGCCTCGGCGCCGCTGAAACCGCTTCGCATCAAGATAAGCGTGGACGAAAAGGTCGTCGGAATCGTTCTGGCGGGCGATCTGGTGAACAGGCGCACCTTGCCGGGACTGTTTCCGGACCGCGACCTGTCCTTCATGGACGCTGTGAAACAACAGGAAACGCCATCCGGATTCAGTTTCCGCATCCCCGAGTTTTTCCGGGCCGGCATTGATCACCGCATTCAGGCGGCGGTGATGACCGAGGATGGAGAAACGCCGATTTTCCGGCAATCGGCGCAATTCACGGAGGCCAGCTTCGCGGACGCCCGGCGCTTCTTCGCGGAATATAGCTACATCAATTTCGAGACCATCACCCATGTCCGGAACGATGTGGTCGCCTTTACCGGCTGGTATTCATTGCCCGAGGGCCGGGAAGATGACCTGGCGGTGACGGTGAATGGACAGCCGGCGTTCAAGTGCGTCTGCGAAAGACTGTCCGAACCGGCCGACCCGCTTCACTTTGCCTTCGACCGCGCCCGCCCGTCCTGGCGATTCCAGGGCGAGGCCGATCTGGCCGCCGCGCCCTCCGACCCGCGCGGCTTCCTGTTTTCCGCACAAAGACCGGACGGCGCTTCCGCCGGTTTCCTTCACGGGATGAATTATTTCCTGCCGGCATACTGGAAAGAGTGTTTGCGCGATTGGTCCGCGCCGCCTTTCGGCAATGTGGAGCGCACCAATCCGCATTTCACAGAGCGCAAAGGCGCGGGCGGACAGGACCTGCTGCGCGCCGGTCACTTTTTCTCCGGTTATTCCAGCCTCTGGCATGTCGACCACGCGGCGCGCGCCCACGCAGCCAAATCGCTGACCGATTGTGAAAAAATCCTCGACTGGGGCTGCGGCGCCGGACGTCTGACCCAGCACCTTCCCCGGATGCTGCAGGCGGAAATTCACGGCGTGGATATCGATGCGGAGAACATCGCCTGGGCAGCTGCGAACATACCGGATGTCCAGTTCGCCCCGATCGGCCTGGACCCGCCTTTGCCCTTCCCGGACGCCAGCTTCGACGCGGTGATCGGCCTGTCCGTCTACACGCACCTGTGCGAAGAAGACCAGTTCCGCTGGCTGGCCGAACACCGCCGCGTCCTGAAGCCCGGCGGCCTGTTGCTTGTCACAGTGGCCGCCGAATCCGCGCTCAAACGCGCGCGCCTGCCAAAGATGATCCGCTATGCGCGGGAAATGCGCCGCCACGGCATCTCGGACAGCGACATCCCGCCCCTGTTTGCCGACATGCTGGGCAACCGCGCCGACTATTACCGCAACACGCGCCATGCCACCGGCTACGTCCTCGCCCGCTGGCAGGATTACTTTGACATCAAGGGTATCGAGCCGAGCGGCAGCCAGGCGCAGCAGGACATCGTGGTCGGCGTCCGCCGCTAGGCCTCCGCCCCCTCCATCGCGGCCAGTTTGTGCGCCTGGTCTTCGGAGATCAGGGCGTCCAGAAGCTCGTCCAGCGCCTCGCCCTCCAGCACTTTGTCCAGCTTGTAGAGCGTCAGATTGATGCGGTGGTCGGAGACCCGCCCCTGCGGGAAATTATAGGTGCGGATGCGCTCCGAGCGGTCGCCGGAGCCGACCTGGCTGGCGCGGTCCGCCGCGCGCTCCGAATCCTTGGCCTCGCGCTCCATGTCATAGAGCTTGGTTTTCAGCATCTGCATGGCGCGGGCGCGGTTCTGGTGCTGCGACTTTTCGGAGGACATGACCACGATGCCGGTCGGAATATGCGTCATCCGAACCGCGGAATCGGTCTTGTTGACATGCTGGCCGCCCGCGCCCGACGCGCGCATCGTGTCGACGCGCAAATCTTCCTGCCGGATCTCGATTTCCACATCTTCCGGCTGGGGCAGCACCGCCACCGTCGCCGCCGAGGTATGGATGCGGCCGCCCGCTTCGGTGTCGGGCACGCGCTGCACGCGATGTACGCCGGATTCCCATTTCAGGCGTCCGAACACGCCCGCGCCCTCGACCGAGGCGATAATTTCCTTGTATCCGCCCGCGTCGCCCTCGGATTCGGATTCGATCTCCACTTTCCAGCCCTGATCCTGCGCGTAGCGCTGATACATGCGGAACAAATCGCCGGCGAACAGCGCCGCCTCGTCGCCGCCCGTCCCGGCGCGCACTTCCAGCATGACGGAGGCCTGGTCGTCCTTGTCCTTGGGCAGAAGCAGTAGCTGCAGCGCCTTTTCCTTGCCCGGGATCTGGTCGCGCAGCTCGTCGGCCTCGGCCTCGGCCAGCTCCTTCATTTCCGCGTCGTCCGCGTCCCTGGCCAGCGCCTCGGCCTCTTCCAGTTGCTGGCGCAGCGTGGAGAGCTCGCGCGCCGCATCGGCCACCGGCTTCAGCTCGGCGTGCTCCTTGGACAGGCGGACAATCGCGTCGGCGTCCGCGGCGGCGGACATCTCGGCTTCGATGGCGTCAAAACGGTCGACGACCTGATTGAGGCGGGATTCGGGTATATGCGGCATGGCGCATCGAATAGCGGTTGCCGCGGCGCGGCGCAAAGCCTGATAGCGCCTGACGCGGCGGAACTCTCTGGCGGGGCTGCGGGTTAGGCATGGAATGAGCAGAACTGCCGAATATGCCCGCCTGGCCGCCGGGGGCGTGATCGGCGTAATCCTGATTGTCTACGCCGCCATTTTTCTAACCCGCACGGCCACGACGCCGGATCCGTCCGCGCCATCGCCTGAAATCACGGCGATTGCGGCGCAACGTCTGGATGCGACCGAACCTCCGTCAGCGGATGTTGCGGCGCCGGAATCCCGGGCCGGCGCCCCGGCAAACAGCCGCCAGCCCGCCGCGCCCGCGGCGGCGCCTGTCGCCGCCCCGCCTTCCGACTTTCCGCGCCCCCTGATCATACCCGTCAGCGGCGTGCCGACCGGCATGTTGAGCGACAATTATGACGATCCGCGTTCCGGCGGACGCGAACACCGCGCCATCGACATCATGGCCGAGCGCGGCACGCCCGTTCTGGCCGCCGATGACGGCACAATCGTCAAGCTCTTCGACAGCAACCGCGGGGGTCTGACCATCTATCAGTTCGATCCCACCGAAACCTATTCCTATTATTACGCGCATCTGGACGCCTATGCCGACGCGCTGGAAGAAGGCCAGAGCGTCGAGCGCGGCGATCTGATCGGCTATGTCGGAACCAGCGGCAACGCGCCGGACAGCGCCCCGCACCTTCACTTCCAGATCAGCGAACTGGACGAAGACAAGAGCTGGTGGCTGGGCGAACCGATGAACCCGTTCCCGATCCTCGCCGGCCAGTGATGGCTGCGGTCAGGAGGCCTCGCCGTTAGCCTGACCGGCCGATATGGCGCGACGCCCGCCCGCTTTAACGACGCGCGTGATTTCCGCAAACAGGGCGCGAATATCAATCGGTTTCACGGCATAGCCGTCCATTCCGGCGTTCAGGCATTTCTTTTTGTCGTCGTCATGCGTATTGGCCGTCAGTCCGACCACCGGCGTATCCGCGTTGATCCCGCCGGACGCGCGCAGCCGCCGCGTGGTTTCAAGCCCGTCCAGTTCAGGCAGGCCCATATCCATCAAGACGAGGTCGAAATCCTGCGATTCCGCCAGGTTCAGAGCCTCCAGACCGGTCCATGCCTGCGTAATCCTGTAATCCAGGGTCCGCAGCAGCGCCTCCAGGATCGCGTGATTGATGCCGACATCCTCGACGACCAGGACTTTCAATCCGCGCGGCGTGTTGGACTGCAGGGTTTCCTTGGTTTCCGCCTCTTCCAGACGGGCGCGCCTGAGCGGCACCGTCAGCGTGAATGTCGCACCCTGTTCGCCGCCATCGGCAAGGACAAGGTCGCCGTCCATGGCCTGCGCCAGCTTGCGGCTGATGGGCAGGCCCAGACCCGTGCCGCCATATTTGCGGCTGATGCTGTGATCGGTCTGTTCAAAGGCCTCGAATATCCGCTCGCGCGCCTCCGCAGGCACGCCCGGCCCTGAATCGGTGACGGACAATGTCATCCGCCATTCCTCGGCGGCGGATTCCTCAAAATCCGCCCGGATGGCGATTTCGCCCTCGCTGGTGAATTTCACCGCGTTTGAAATCAGGTTGAACAGGATCTGGCGAAGACGGGTGGGGTCGCCCATCACGGCGTCCGGCGCATTATGAATGCTGAGATGAAGCGACAGCCCCTTGTCGCGCGCACGCGCGTCCCAGAGTTTCTGCGCCTTCTCCAGAAGATCAGAGGGATCCAGCGGAATGACCTCGATGGTCATTTTGCCCGCTTCGATTTTCGACAGGTCCAGGAGGTCGTTCAACAGGGTCAGCAGCATCCCGCCGCCTTCCCCGATCATGTCCAGCTGCTGGGCCTGCCAGTCATCCAGCTCGCTGGTCCGCAACGCCTGCGTGGCGCCAAGAATGGCGTTCATGGGGGTGCGCAACTCATGGCTGACCACCGCCAGGAATTCGGATTTGACCTTGTCGGCTTTCAGAGCCTGATCGCGCGAAGTCTCCAGCGCTTCCTCATGATCCAGCCGGTCCAGCTCATGCCCCACCTTGCCGGCGATCAGACGCATGATGTCGAAATCGGAATGGGTGAAAGGCTGTTGCGGCTTCGCCGATGAAAAACTGATCGTGCCGGTAACCTTGCCGCCCCGCACCACGCGCGCGCCGATAAATCCCGAAATGCCGGCATTCTGATAGCAGGGATGCTGCACGGCCCCGGTCTCCGGCGCATCGTGAAACGCCAGGGGGGCGGCGCTGTTCAGCACGTCGCGCGTGAAGGATTCTCCAACCGCGAAGACCTGCCCGGCCTGGATCTCGCCCGTCGGGTCGAACACCCGCAACACTTCGTAGCGGTCGCCGTCGACCGCGCTGATGATGCCAAGGTCCAGCCCGAAATGCTCACATCCCAGGCGCAGCAATTCGCGCAACTTGTAATCGGGATCGCTGGCGCTGGCGGCGAGTTCAAGGATCGCCGACATGCCCTGTTGCCGCAAAACACGGTCGGTCACATCGCGGATGGACCCCATGAAGCCGACATGTTTGTCGCCGCCATTGGTCAGCGGAACGCCGATCGTGGCGCCGTGAAACACCACCCCGTCCGCGGTCTGATACCGCATGATATATTCGCTGCTGTCCGCCGAAGCCGCCGCGTTGAACCGGCTTTGTCCCTGTTGGTTGAAATCCTCGGGATCTGCGTAGAGGACCGCGGTGGACTGGCCGACGATCTCCTCCTCGGAATAGCGGAAAAGTTCAAGAAAGGCGGGATTCACCTCCTGGATGATGCGCTGCTGATCGGCCACCGCGATTGCATCGGGCAGCCGGTCGAACATTTCGCCGGCATAGTCTGAAAACTTTTGCTTCATCATCCAGGGCTCTGGTCGGACTACGGCATTCAACCCAGAAAACGGGTTCGAAATGACTATAGGTTTAAGAAAGCCGACTTAAAGCCAGCGGACTGCAGGCCCGTAACCGCTTATTCAGCCGCGCTTTTTGCGCTTTCGCCTGCGGCGCGCATCTCGGCGGCCTTGTCCTCGACCATTTGGACGATCCGCTCGATCATCTCCTCGTTGGAGAGTTTCGCGGACGGCTTGCCGGAAACGTAAAGCATGCCGGAATCTTTGCCGCCGCCAGTGAAGCCAAGGTCCGTATAGGCCGCCTCGCCCGGCCCGTTGACCACGCAGCCGATGATCGACAGGGAGATCGGCTCGGCGATATGGGCCAGCCGGTCCTCCAGCGTCCGCACCGTCTCGATCACCTCGAACCCCTGCCGGGCGCAGGACGGGCAGGCGATGATATTCACCCCGCGCGTGCGCAGGTTCAGGCTTTTAAGGATGTCGTAGCCGACCTTGATTTCCTCGACCGGGTCCTCGGACAGCGACACCCGGATCGTGTCCCCGATCCCGGCCCACAGCAGCGATCCCAGCCCGATGGAGGACTTGATGGTGCCGGAGCGCCGGGCGCCCGCCTCCGTCACGCCCAGATGCAGCGGACAGTCCATCGCTTCCGACAGCGCCTGATAGGCCGCCACGGTCAGGAAAACATCGCTGGCCTTGGCGGAAACCTTGTACTCGCGGAAATCATGCTCTTCCAGGATCGCGGCGTGCATCATCGCGCTTTCCACCATCGCTTCGGGGCACGGCTCGCCATATTTTTCCAGAAGATGGCGCTCCAGCGATCCGGCGTTCACGCCGATGCGGATGGAGCAGCCATGATCCTTGGCCGCCTGCACCACGTCTCGAACCCGGTCTTTCGACCCGATATTGCCCGGATTGATACGCAGGCAGGCCGCGCCCGCCTCCGCCGCCTCGATGCCGCGCTTATAGTGGAAATGGATATCGGCGACGATCGGCACATTGACCTGCGCCACGATGTCTTTCAGCGCAGCGGTGGAGTCCTCGTCCGGGCAGGACACGCGCACGATGTCCGCCCCCCCGTCCTCCAGCGCGCGAATCTGCGCCACCGTTCCGGCGACGTCGGGCGTTCGCGTATTGGTCATGGACTGGACGCTGATCGGCGCGTCCCCGCCCACGGGAACGGACCCGACATGGATCTGGCGGCTCTTGCGGCGTTCGATGGCCCGCCAGGGGCGGACATGCATGGCGTCTTCGACAGTCATGACAGCAGGTTCACACCAGAACTCGGCGCGCGGCGGCATCCGCCGCGCAAGTCAGGCCTGATATAACAATCGATGAGTTGGGCCGCCATGCGGCCGCCGCGTCTTATTCAGCAGCGGCGACTTCAGAGGGGGCGCCTTCGGTCGCGGCTTCAGTCGCGGTGTCCTGCTGTTCGGCGCTCTCGCCGGCCAGACCGTTCCAGATGGAGGCGTCGGCCTCCTGCGGCGCTTCATCGAAGCTCCACTCGGCAAGGGCGGCGGGCACGGGCGGGGTGTCTTCGCTGGCCGAATTGGCCGGAGCGTTATAGCCGTACCAAGTCATGGCGACCGCAGCGAGCGCGAACACGCCGATGGCGCCGGCCAAGCCGCGCGGAAGGCGTTGCTCAGGCGGGGCTTCGGGTTGAATCAGCTCGGGCTTGTAACCGTCGCGGAACCGGCAGTCATTCTTGACGCCTTCCGCAATATGGCAGGGATCCAGACCCAGGAAGGTCGCGTAATTCCGCGCAAAGCTCACCGCATAGGCCCGCGGCGGCAGCGCCAGCGGATCGGCTTCTTCAAGCGCGGTGAGATATTCTTCCTTGATGCGTAGCGCGGTCGCCGCGTCGGCCAGTTCCAGGCCGCGCTCCAGACGCGCCTGCCGGAGTTGCGCCCCGACATGTTCGTCCTCGAAGCCGGAGACCTCGTCTCCGAACCACTCGTCCGAGAACCCGATTGCGGTCATAAGATCCTTCTACCCCTTGTTTCGCGCTGAACCGCATCCCCTGCGGCTCCCCCCAGCGCACGGTGTGACTATAAAGCCTCACCGCAACGATTTTATTAACAGGCTTCACCCGATTTGCCAATGGGTTAGCCCGGAAAAATTACTCTGCGCGGCATATTCCTTCAGAAATTCCCGCGTCGAGCCGTTGTCGCTGCGAATCACCTCTTGCAAGCGCTCTGCCAGAGATTTCACGTCAAGCTGCAGCGCCATCGCCTTCACAGGCCCGAACCCGCTCGGCGGCATGGAAAGCCGCCGGAAACCTAGGCCCATAAGCGCCATCGCCTCCAGCGGGCGGCCGGACATCTCGCCGCAAACGCCGGCCGGAACGCCATGTTCGGCGCAGATGTCCCGGATTCGGGCCAGCATCGTCAAGAAGTAAGGATCCAGCGCGTCATATCGGTCTGTCAGGCGCGGATGATCGCGGTCCGCGGCAAAGAAGAACTGGAACAGATCGTTCACGCCCACGGACACGAAATCCGTCTCCCCCATGACCGACGGAAGGGCCCAGGCGAAGGCCGGCGTCTCCACCATGGCGCCGATATTCAGCTTGTCCGGCACGGGCCGTCCGCGGCTCCGGGCCCATTCGAATTCCTTCAGGGCCAAGGCCCGCGCGGCGCGGTATTCGCCGACCGTCGCCAGCATCGGGAACATCACGTTCAGCTCCCGCCCGGCGGAGGCGGTCATCAGCGCGCGGAGCTGGTAGCGGAGCAGCCCCTTGCGATCCAGCGACATGCGGATCGCGCGCCAGCCCAGCGCCGGATTGCGCTCCCGCTCCGAGGAGACATAGGGCAGGATCTTGTCCCCGCCGAGATCCAGCGTGCGGAAAATCACCGGCTTGTCGCGGGCGGCGTCCAGCACCTGCGAATAGACCTCGATCTGCGCTTCCAGCCGGGGCAGCTGCTCGGCGATCATGAACTGGAACTCGGTGCGGAACAGCCCCATCCCGTCCGCCCCGGTCGCCCCCATCTGCGGCAGGTCGACCAGCAGGCCGGCGTTCAGCATCAGCTCCGCATCCTGCCCGTCTTTGGTGCGGGAGGGACGGTGGCGCAGCCGGGCAAATTCCGCCTGACGCTTGCCGCGCAGGGCGACGCGGGCGGTGTAGGATTCCAGAACCTCATCGGAGGGCCGCAGATGAATGGCGCCGGATTCGCCGTCCAGTATCACCACGTCCCCGTCTTCGGCGCGGTCCAGTGCGTCATCCAGACGCCCGACCAGCGGAATGCCCAGCGCCCGCGCCACAATCGCCGCGTGGCCGGACGCCGACCCCTCCTCCAGCGCCACGCCCTTCAGCGTCCCGGCGCCGTATTCCAGCAGGTCCGCCGGCCCGATATGGCGGGCGATCAGAATGGCGTTCTCGGGCAGCTCGACCTGCGTATCCTCGCCTGAAAGATAGCGCAGCGTGCGATTGGCGATGTCTTCCAGATCGTGCAGCCGGTCGCTGAAGAAGGCGTCCCGCGTCTGGGTCAGGCGGGCGCGCTGCTCGTTCCGCGCGCGCTCCACCGCCGCCTCGGCGGTCAGGCCGGACCGCACCGCGTCGAACAGCTTGCCGGTCCAGGCCGGATCGCGCGCGAACATGCGGTAGGTGTCGAATACCTCGCCGGTCAGCCCCGCGCCGACCCGCGCATCCCGCTCCGCCCAGCGGTCCAGGTCCGACTGCAACTGCCCCAGAGCCAAACGCAGGCGTTGCTCCTCGGCGTCCGGATCATCCGCGATCAGCCGGGTGGAGCCGACATGCGGCTTGTGCACCAGCGCCGTGCCGATGGCGATGCCGCCGGCAAAGGCGCGCCCCTGCAGGGTCTCAAAGCGGGAGGGCCGAAGCTCGATCCCTTCCAGCGCCACCGTGTCCAGAAGGTCGCCGGAGGCGATCACCTCGGCCAGCACCATGGCGATGGTCTGCAGGGTCTCGATTTCGTCTTCGCGGTAGCCGCGCTTTTCGACGCTCTGCACCACCAGCACGCCCAGCAGACGGCCGCCGCGCAGGATCGGCACGCCCAGGAAGGTCTGATAGGCGTCCTCGCCCGTCTCCGGCCGGTAGGAGAAGGCCGGATGCTCCTGCGCGCTGATCGTGGAAAGCGGCCGCGCGGTCTGCGCTACCCAGCCGACCAGGCCCTCGCCGGCGTTCAGGCGCGTGGCGTGAACCGCTTCGGCTTTCAGGCCTTCGGTGGCGCACAGCTCCAGCGAGCCGCCGGAGCGGCGCAGATAGATGGAGCAGACCTCGGCGCGCAGATTGGCGGCAATGATGTCCACCAGGCTGTCCAGCCGCTCCTGTGCGTCGCCTTTCCGCGCCATCACGTCGCGGATCTGGCGCAGCAACCGGACCGGGCCGGGCGCTTCGGGCGCAGGAGTTTTCAATTCGGCTTCGTTCGCCATTATCCGCCCTTGGAAGACTCTCTATTCCGCGTCCAGGCCAAAGGCGGCGTGAAGGGCGCGCACCGCCAGCTCGGTATACTCGGCGTCAATCAGCACCGAGATCTTGATTTCAGAGGTCGAAATGGCCTGAGCCGCTATCCCTCGCTCGTTCAGGGCGCTGAACATCGTCTGGGCCACGCCCGAATGGCTGCGCATCCCCAGTCCGATGACCGACACCTTGGACACGTTCGCCTCCGAGGCGAGTTCAGAATAACCGATTTCGTCCTTGTGTGCAGAAATCGCCTCCAGCGCCCGGTCCAGCTCCGCCATTCCGACGGTAAAGACCATGTTCGCGGCCTGTCCGCTGCGCGCCGGACTCTGGACGATCATGTCCACGTTCACGTCGGCGTCCGCCAGGCGGTCGAAGATGCGCGCGGTGGCCTGCGGCGACGGGGGAAGGCCCAGAAGGCTGACCTTGGCTTCGTCCCGCGTATAGGCGACGCCGGACACGATGCGCTGTTCCATATTCTCGTCCTCCGCGCAGACCAGCGTGCCCGGATTGTCCGCCTCGAGAGGCGTCATGGAGGACACCACGCGCAGCGGAACATTGCGCGCCATGGCCAGCTCCACCGAGCGGGTCTGCAAAACTTTCGCCCCGAGGGAGGCGAATTCCAGCATTTCTTCGTAACTGATCCGGTCCAGCCGCCGGGCGCGGCGGACAATGCGCGGATCGGCGGAATAGACGCCGTCGACATCGGTATAGATATCGCACTGCGCCCCGCCCAGCGCCGCGGCCAGCCCGACCGCGCTGACATCGGAGCCGCCGCGCCCCAGCGTGGCGATCCGGTTATTCTCCGTGACCCCCTGGAATCCCGTCAAAACCGCCACTTCGCCGGAATCGATGGCCGGTCCGATCAGATCGTCCGTCAGGCCGTCGATCCGCGCTTTTCCGTGAGAGGCGGAGGCCCGCACCGGCGCCTGCCAGCCCTGCCAGGAGCGCGCCTTCACGCCCTCGGCGCGCAGAAGCAGCGCCATCATCGCCGCGGAAACCTGCTCGCCAGTGGCCAGAATCGCGTCCGTTTCGTCACGCGGATCGGCGACATCGGCGCCCGCTTCCTGCGCCAGACCCAGCAGGCGGTCGGTCTCCCCCGCCATGGCGGACACCACCACGGCGACGGATTTTCCGGCCGAAACCTCACGCGCCACGCGGCTTGCGGCGACGCGCATGCGATCAAGGCCGGCCACCGAAGTGCCGCCGAATTTCATCACAAGCCGGGACATGCGGTTCCCTTGCCCTCGCCATCTGGCTGTCGCGCATTATTGTCAAACGGGCATGACCCGCGCTCAAGTCGGATACAGCAAAGCGACACGGACGCAAAATTCCCCCATGGCCCACGCAAACGAAGCCGTAGAAGAACTCACTTCGCCCAGCATCGATCCCGAAGAGATCGAAAAATTCTCCGCCATGGCGGACGAATGGTGGGATCCTGACGGCAAGTTCAAGCCGCTTCACAAGATCAATCCGCTGCGCCTGAACTATATTCGCGACACGCTGACCCGCCATTTCGGCCTGGATGCAGACGCCGATCAGCCGCTGAAAGGTCTGCGCCTGCTGGACATTGGCTGCGGCGGCGGCCTGTTGTCGGAGCCACTGGCGCGGCTGGGGGCCGAGGTCGTTGGCGTGGATGCGGCCATCCGGAACGTCAAAACCGCCAAGGCGCACGCCGAAAAGACCGGCGTGAAGGTCGATTTCCGGCACGGGACGATCGAATTGCTGGCCGAAAGCGGCGAAAAACCCTTCGATGCGGTGCTGAATATGGAGGTCGTGGAGCACGTTTCCGACCCCGCGCAGTTCCTGAAAACCAGCGCGTCGGTGGTGAAACCGGGCGGTCTGATGCTGGTTTCGACCATTAACCGCACCTCAAAAGCCTTCGTCATGGCCATTTTCGGCGCGGAATACGTGTTGGGCTGGCTGCCAAAGGGCACGCATCAGTTCGACAAGCTGGTCAAACCCGAAGAAATCGAGGCCGCCCTGGCGCCGGAAGGCTATGAGGTTGGCGAGCCGGTCGGGGTCAGTTTCAACCCGCTTTCGGACGAATGGCGGCTGTCCGGCGACACATCCGTCAATTACATGACGGTCGTAACCGCCCCTGAAAAATAGATTTCGCTGCGGCTTTCCCGCGCGGACCGGGACCCTATCTCTGTCTGGCGCATTGTATGACGCCGCAAGACTAGACCCGGGAAGCCCTCTTTCATGACACTCCGCACCGTCGCTGCGGCCGCAATACTGGCCGCCATGACCGCCCTGCCCGCCGCCGCCCAGTCCGATATGGACCTGCATCCGGTCGCGGAATCCTTCATCAAGAAGCAGGAAAACAAGGATTTCTTCATTCTGGGCGGCGCGGCCGGCCTGTACGGGCCTGTCTATGAAGGCTCCGACGAATACGAATTACGCGCCTTTCCCTTCGCCCTGATCACCTACAAGGACCGTTTCTACGCTGATCCGATCCGTGGCGCGGGCGCATACCTGCTGGAAAAAGGCCCGTTCCGCGCCGGCGCCGGGGTCAATTATTCCTTCGGACGGGATGAGGAAGACGCCGACATCCTGACCGGGATGGGCGACATCAATGGCGGCGCGGCCGCCGAAATCAGCCTGGAATACCGCCCGTGGGAGATGGATCTGCCCGTCGGCCCGTCCTTTACGACGCGTATCAAGCACCAGTTCACGGGCACGGACACCGGAACCCAGGTGGAATTGAATGGCGGTTTCGGCTTTCCGGTCGCCGGACGCATGATCGTCCGCCCCAGCCTGACCGCCGAATACGGCAGCGAAGGCTATAATCAGGCCTTTTACGGGGTGACTGCGGCGCAGTCAGCGCGAAGCGGCCTGCCGGTTTATGACGCGGATGCGGGTTTCCGCTCCGTCGGCGCGGGGGTTTTCGGCACCTATCTGGTCACCGATACATGGATGCTGACCGGGGTTGTGACCTATGACCGCCTGATCGGCGACGCCGCCGACAGCCCCCTGACGCAGGACGAGAACCAAGCGCGGGTCATTCTGGGCGTGGCGCGGGTCTTCTAGTTGAGCTTTTTCGCCCCGTCCGGCGTCAGGCCGGCGGGCAGCGGAGAGAATGGCACGCCGTCCTCGCGCAGGGATTCGGTCTCCTGCGATGTGGCGGTTCCGTAAATTGCCTTCTGGTCGCTTTCGCCATCGTGCATCCGGCGCGCTTCCTTTGAAAAATCCGCGCCGACATCCTTGAAATTCTCGGAAATATGGTCGCGCATCGCTTTCACGAAGGCGGCTGAATCGGGCGTTTTTTCGCGCTTTTTCGCGCCGCCTGACTTCGCAATGGCCGGGGCCATGACCTGTTTACGCACCTCGGCGCCGCCGCAAAGCGGGCATTCGACAAGGCCGTGTTCGGCCTGATCATCAAAATCGCCGGAAGAGCCAAACCAGGCGTCATATTCATGGCCGCAATCACAGGCCAGCGCGTAACGGATCATGGGGTCGAAAACTCCCGGTCATGCTGCAGGGACGGGATTTTGGACCGAACAGTCTGAACCGCGTCTAAATCCAGATCGGCCAGAAGCACGCCCGGTTCGTCATGGTCCAGCTTCGCCGTCACCTCGCCCCACGGGCCGGCAATGGTCGAGCGTCCCCAGGTCGCGCGGCCGTCTTCGTGCCCGCCGCCCTGCGCCGGGGCCAGAATATAGGCGCCGTTTTCAATGGCGCGGGCGCGGATCAGCGTTTCCCAATGCGCCTTCCCGGTGGGCACGGTGAAGGCGGCGGGCGCGGTTATAATCTCCGCCCCGGCCTGTCCCAGCGCGCGATAGAGGGCGGGAAAACGCAGGTCGTAGCAGATAGTCAGGCCCAGCTTCGCGGCGCCGGTATCGGCCATAACCGCTTGCTGTCCGGGCCGGTAAGTCGCTGATTCCCGCCAGTTATCGCCGGAACCCAGCGTCACGTCGAACATGTGTATCTTGTCGTAGGACGCCTCCAGCGCGCCCACGGGCGAGAACAGGAGGCTGCGATTGACCGCGCGGCCCTCGCCGATTTTCAGGGCGAAGGAGCCGGCCAGAAGCCAGACGCCCAGTTCCTTTGCCAGCGCCGCGAAATGCGCGACGCCCGGGTCTTCGTCCTGCGTCCTGATGTGCTGGAACAGCTTTTCGCGGTCGCGCTGGACGATATTGGTCGTCTCCGGCGTCGCGATCAGCTGCGCGCCCTCGCGGGCGGCCTCCCGGATCAGGCTTTCAGCGGCGGCGATATTGGCTTCGGGCTCCCCGCCCGAACGCATTTGTATCAAGCCTGCCTTCACGCCGATTCCTTCAGCAGCGCGTCCAGCCCGCCTTTCTTGTCCAGCGCGAACAGATCGTCACAGCCACCGACATGCTCGCCATTGATGAAGACCTGCGGAAACGTGTTCCGGCCACCGGATTTGTCGCGCATTTCGGCGCGCTTTTCCGGGTCCATGCCGGCGTCGATTTCCTCGATCGGCGCTCCCTTTTCCCGCAAGAGCTGCATGGCGCGGGAGCAGAAGCCGCAAAACGGGCGCGTATATATCGTTACAGTGTTCATGGCGGCGTTATGTAAGTCTCTTCTTGTTTATGCCAACGGGTCCAGCGGCTTCGCCACACGCGCGAGAGTCACCGCGTTCACCTCAACCGCCCCGGCCTGCCGAAGCGCGCGGGCGCAAGCCTCAAGCGTGGCCCCGGTGGTCAGGACATCGTCTATCAAAAGAACGCGCGCGCCGCGCATTCGATCCGCCGCCGACTGACGTACGGCGAACGCCCCGGCGACATTGCGGCGGCGGCCGCGGCGCGTCTTGCCCGCCTGGGTCTGGGTCCGGCGGCGCCGATAGAGGCTGTCGGGATCGAACACCGCGCCGCTTCTGGCCGCCAGCGCCCGCGCCAGCACGCCGGACTGATTGAAGCGCCGCCGGATCAGGCGGGAATAATGCAGCGGCACGGGCGCGATATAATCCGCCTCCTCCAGCAGCGGCCCCGCGGCGCGGGCCATCCAGTCCGCGAAGGCGGGCAAGGCGTCCCGGCGGCCGCCGTGCTTGAACGCCAGGACCAGTTTCCGGCTGGCGTCGTCATAGGCCAGGGCCGAACGCGCTTTGCCATAGCGGGGCGGCCGCGCCGCACAGGCGCCGCAAACGGCCGCGCCTTCCACCTCGAACGAAAACGGGGTTCCGCAGGTGTCGCAGAATGGCGCCTCGATAAAATCCAGCGCGCCCCAGAGCGTGGCGGAGACATCCCCGGCGCGGCTGACCGGCTCCGTGCTGAGCGGGGATAGCGGCGGCAATAGCGCGTCCAGCGCGGCGCGCGCCGCGGCGCCGGGCAGCAGAGCCGCCCTTTTCCCCCAGGCCTTGTCGGCATATCTGACGGGCATGTCCGGCCCCGCCCCCTTCGACCGTTCGCTTCTGCGCCTTCGCCGCGACCGCGCGGCGGGACGTATAGACGCCCATGATTTCCTGATCCGCGAGGCGGTCAAGGACTCGCTGGAGCGCGCGGCCTTCACGACGCGCAGTTTCGACCGGGCGCTGGCCATTGGCGGCGCGGGCCTGACAGGCGAGGAAATGGCCGCCGGGCCGATGGCGGACCGCATCGGCTGGCTGGCCGAAATGGACCTGTCGCCGCGCATGGCGATGCGGACAAACAGCCCGGCTTTTGCGGCGAACGAAGAATCCCTGCCGCTGGCGGAAGACAGCCTGGATCTGGTGCTGGCGCCGCTGGGCCTGCACTGGATCAACGACCTGCCGGGCGCGCTGATCCAGATTCGCCGGGCGCTGAAGCCGGACGGGCTGTTTATCGGGTCTATGTTCGCGGCGGGCACGCTGGCCGAGTTGAGGGAATGCCTCACGGAGGCGGAGCTGGAGATTACCGGCGGCGCGGCGGCGCGGATTGCCCCGTTTGCCGATGTGCGGGACGCGGGCGGCCTGTTGCAGCGGGCCGGTTTCGCCATGCCGGTTTCCGATCTGGACCGCCGCCGGGTCGTCTATCGCGACCCGGCGCGGCTGTTCCATGATTTGCGCGGCATGGGCGAGACAGCGTCCCTGTCCGACCGCGCCCCGGCGCTTAAGCGCTCCGTGTTCGCGCGGGCGCTGGCGCTCTATGCCGAGCGTTACGCGGAGGAAGATGGCCGCCTGCCGGCGACTTTCGTGATCGCCAATATTTCCGGCTGGGCCCCGGCCCCTGACCAGCCCAGGCCGAAAGCGCCGGGATCGGCCACAGTGCGGTTGGCTGACGCGTTAGGCGCTGAGGAAATGACGGTCGACGAGAAGGCAAGCCCACATACGCCCACCAAGGGACGTAAGCCGTGAACGGATAAGAGCATCCAAATTACGCTGCTATCTTGTCAGGCCGCGCGATCAGCCAAAAGGCTGAGACGGTGGAAATCGGACCTACTACAAATATGAAAATCAGAAAGACTGTGACGGGATTGAATATATAATCGGCGAAGCCTTCTCCACTCGGCGGCGCCCCGTAAACCACAAAAAAATAAACTAAAGCCCCTGAAACAAAGATCGCTGATAGAAGGTAGTGCACCCAGCCATTCCATTTCAGCTTTCTGTATAAGAGGTATGAGGGCATTCCAGCTGCCATTGCCGCTGAATAAGCCAAGAGAGCAAACCCGCAAATCAGCCACCAAAGTCCGATATCGACAAAGAACACCCCAACGACAACCGAAGCCGCGAAAGCCAGCGGCGAGATCAGAAACGCCGAAACGATTCTATCTGCCTGAGAGTCAGATCGTTTGTGGGGCATAACCTTATCATCGGCAGCCGATAAAGAACCAAGGTTTGAAGAGGATGAGCGAGGCCGCCGGTCCCGGCAAGCCGAAACCTTAGGAGGCGATCTCGGTCGCCACGGTATTGAACATGTCCGTGCTGTTATTGGCGAACAGCGTGACCGCCCCGACAATCGCCAGGAATATCAAGGCGCAGATGAGGCCGTACTCGATGGCTGTCGCGCCGGATTCATTTCGTGAAAACCGGGCGATCAGCCCAGACGGGCCTCGATCTCCGCGGCCAGCGGAACGTCGACGTCCGGCATGTCGTAGCTGAGCAGGTTTTTGGGCCGCACCCAGGCGATTTCCTGCCCCTCGCGCGGAAACACCACGCCGTCCCATTGGCGGCAGAGAAACAGCGGCATCAGGATGTGACGCCCGTCCTGCGGGGCGGAGGCAAAGGCGAAGGGCTGCAGGCAGGTGCGGCATGGTTCGACCTCCAGCTCCTCGTAAAGCTCCCGGATCGCCGCCTGTTCGGGGGATTCTCCGGCCTCGACCTTGCCGCCCGGAAACTCCCACAGCCCGGCCAGCGGCTTGCCCGGCGGGCGGCGGGACAAGAGTATCCGGCCATCCGCATCCAGCAACGCCACCGCAGAAACAAGAAGAAGCGGCAATGATGCAGGGCGGCGGACGCTATCACTGGAATTATTAAGGTCCGGTTCCCCGAAAGCCTTCAATTCCAAAGTATCGCGAGATTTTTCGCTCACTCTTCCGGGGCCGGTTCAGCGTTATCTTCCGGCGCGGCGTCCTCTTGCCGCTGCGGCGCAGGCTCAAGCGTGACGGGTTCATCATCGGACCCGGCATCGCCTTCCAGCGAGACCGCCGGCGCGTCGCGAACGGTGATTTCGGTGTTGTCGCGCAGATCATCCAGCAGGTTCTGGATTTCGTCGAACGTCATGAAGCGCACGATACGCGGACGCAGCTCCTCGAAACTCGGGCGCTGCTGGGCCCGGCGGTCTTCAACCTTCACGATATGCCAGCCGAATTCGGTCTCGAACGGGTCGGAGGTTTCACCCACCGGCGTGGCATAAGCCGCGGTGGAAAAAGGCGCGACCATGGCGTCAGACGTGAAATAGCCGAGATCGCCGCCATCCAGACGCGTCGCCTCGTCTATGGAGTTGTCGAAGGCGAGCTGTGCGAAGTCCGCGCCCTCATCCAGCTGCGCCTTGATCTCGTCGGCGGCCTCGCGGGTCTCGACCAGAATGTGACGCGCGCGAACCTCGTCGCCCAGCTCCACCAGGCGCACCTGCTCGTCATACATGCGGCGGATGGCGTCCTCGGTGACGCTTTCGTCCACGGCGGTCTCGACCAGGACATTGCCGAGAATGCGTTCGCGCGCGGTCTGCAGGCGGCGGCGCGCTTCATCCGTGTCGGCGAGGCCGCGGCGGGCCGCCTCCATGGCGAGCAGGCGCTGGTCGATCAGCTCGTCCAGAACGCGGGAATAGGCGTCGGAATCGGTTGAGATGCGGTCGCCCGGCGCAATGGCGCCCTGGGCGGCGGCCTCACGCTCCACATCGGAGACATAGATGCGGGTTTCCCCGACTTCGGCTGCGACAGTATCGCCCAGACGCGTGACGTTATCGCGCAACTCGACGGAGGCTTCGGGACTGCTCTCGTCAGAGCAGGCGGCCAGCGCAATTGCGGCCAACAGAAGGAACAGGCCGGAGCGGATGCTCATTTATGATACCTCTAGACGCTCTTGGACACGGGTTGGCGGCAATCTAGCCGCCGCGCGGCTTCGTTGACAGGGCACGGGGCCGCTCTTAAGTCAGCGCCGAGTGCAAGTCGGACCATCAGACCCTGAATTCAAGGGCTTTAATACTGATCGGCCCGGTCCCATTTCACTGGCCAGACCGTTCCATCTCTCTGCGCCGCTAAAGAATTGCGATCCGTCTACCTATGCTCAATTTCGCCAAACGCTTTTTCGGGTCTTCCAATCAGCGCGTTGTCAAACGCATGCAGGGGACGATCGACAAGATCAACGGGCTGGAGCCTGAATTCGAGGCGCTCAGCGACGATCAGCTGAAAGCCAAGACGGCCGAGTTCCGGGAGCGTTACAAGAACGGCGAGAAGCTGGACGGCCTGCTGCCGGAAGCCTTTGCCACGGTGCGCGAGGCCGCCAAGCGAACGCTGGGCCAGCGCCATTACGACGTACAGCTGGTCGGCGGCATCGTGATGCATCAGGGCGATATCGCGGAAATGAAGACCGGCGAGGGCAAGACGCTGGTCGCCACGCTGGCGGTGTATCTGAACGCCATTCCCGAAACCGGCGTGCATGTCATTACGGTCAACGACTATCTCGCCTCGCGCGACGCCGAATGGATGGGCCAGGTCTATAATTTCCTGGGCCTTTCCGTGGGCTGCATCATTCACGGCATGGTCGATCACGAGCGCCGCGCCGCCTACGCCGCGGATGTCACCTACGGCACGAACAACGAGTTCGGCTTCGACTATCTGCGCGACAACATGAAGTACGCGCTGGAAGACATGGTCCAGCGCGGCCACCACTTCGCCATTGTCGACGAGGTGGACTCCATCCTGATCGACGAATCCCGCACGCCGCTGATCATTTCCGGCCCCACCGACGACCGCAGCGATTTCTACCGTCAGGTCGACAAGGTGATCCCGGAGCTGGTCGACGAGGATTTCGAGCTGGACGAGAAGCAGCGCTCGGTCGTGCTGACCGAGGAGGGCAACGAGCATATCGAGCAGATCCTGATCCAGCACGAGCTGCTGGAGCCGGACACGGACATGTATGACGTGACCAATGTCTCGGTCGTGCATCACGTCCAGCAGGGGCTGCGCGCGCACAAGCTCTACACCAAGGACAAGGACTATATCGTCAAGGACGACAAGGTTGTCCTGATTGACGAGTTTACGGGCCGGATGATGGAGGGTCGGCGCCTCTCCGAAGGCCTGCATCAGGCCATCGAGGCCAAGGAAGACGTCGAGATCCAGCCAGAAAACGTGACGCTGGCCTCCATCACCTTCCAGAACTATTTCCGCCTCTACAAGAAGCTGGCCGGCATGACCGGCACGGCGGCGACCGAGGCCGGGGAGTTCGAGAATATCTACGGCCTTGGCGTGGTCGAAATTCCGACCAACAAGCCGATCGAACGCGAAGACAATGACGATGAGGTCTATCGCACGGCGCCGGAAAAATACGCCGCCATCATCGACGACCTGATCGAGCGGCGCGAGAAGGGCCAGCCGGTTCTGGTCGGCACGGTGTCCATCGAGAAGTCGGAAGTGCTGTCCAAGCTGCTCTCCGACAAGAAATTCTTCCGCCAGACGCTGGGCCATCTCTATCGCACCGCCGAGGAACGCAAGGCGGCCGGCGAGAAGGCCGACGCGGCGGTCGAGCGCCCGTCCATGGCGGAAATGCTGAAAAAGCTGCCCATCGAGCACGCGGTGCTGAACGCCCGCCATCACGAACAGGAAGCCTTCATCGTGTCCCAGGCCGGCGTACCGGGCGCGATCACGGTGGCCACCAACATGGCCGGCCGCGGCACCGACATCCAGCTGGGCGGCAACGCCGATATGCTGCTGGAAAAGTGGATGGAGGAGCAGACCGGGAAGGGCAAGGAGCCGACCGAGGCCGAGATCGAGGCAGAGCGCGAGAAAATCGCCGCCGCCATCGCCGAAGACAAGCGCGTGGTGAAGGAGTCCGGCGGCCTGTACGTGCTGGGCACCGAACGCCACGAAAGCCGGCGCATCGACAACCAGCTGCGCGGCCGTTCGGGCCGGCAGGGCGATCCCGGCAAATCCAAATTCTATGTCTGTCTGGAAGACGATCTGCTGCGCATTTTCGCGCCGGAGCGTCTGGACAACATCATGAAGACGTTCGGCATGAAGGAGGGCGAGGCCATCGCCCATCCGTGGATGTCGAAGGCGCTGGAAACGTCGCAACGCAAGGTCGAGGAGCGGAACTTCGAGATCCGCAAGAACCTGCTGAAATACGACGACGTCATGAACGATCAGCGCAAGGCGATCTTCGAGCAGCGCATCGAATTCATGACCGAGGACAATGTCGACGAGGCCGTGCGCGACATGCGCCACCAGGTCATCGAGGACAAGGTCGCCCATTACGTCCCGCCCAAGGCTTATGCCGAGCAGTGGGACATCGCGGGACTGACCGAAGAGATCAAGGATGTCTTCGACATTGAGCCGCCGATCGCCGAATGGGCCAAGGAAGAAGGCATCGCCGACGAGGAAATCCAGAACCGTCTGGTTCAGGCGGTGGATTCCCGCTACGCCCAGCGCGTCACCGAACTGGGGCCGGACCTGATGCGCCGGGTCGAGAAGCAGATGCTGCTGCGCACGATCGACGAATCCTGGCGCGAGCACCTGCGGGAGCTGGACCAGCTGCGCTCGGTCATCGGCCTGCGCGGCTATGCCCAGCGCGACCCGCTGAACGAGTTCAAGACCGAGGCCTTCAATCTGTTCGAGGCGCTGATCGTGGACCTGCGGGAGAAGGTGACGCGCACGCTGATGCGCATCCGCGTCTCCGTGGAACCGCCCAAGGCGCCCGAGCCGCCGCAAATGCAGGCCCAGCATATCGATCCGCATACGGGCCGGAACGAGATGGGGGATGGAGAAGCTCAGGCGTCAGCCTCGACCATGCCCAAACAGGCGCGGCTGGACCCGAACAACCCCGATAGCTGGGGCAAGGTGCCGCGCAACGCGCCCTGCCCCTGTGGCTCCGGCAAGAAATACAAGCACTGCCACGGGACGGTCTCGGCCGACGCCTAGGACAGCGCACATTGCTTGCTCTGATTAAAAGGCCCGGCCCCGCGCCGGGCCTTTTATTGTTGCGATTGCCCTTTGCGCCGCTCCCCGCATTCGGTTAGACAGCGCCCTGTCATTGGGGAGTAGCCGTCCTCCGATTTGCGAGAGGAGAGCGCGTCAACAAACTCCGGCTTTGTGCCGGTGGCGCGTTCAGGCCCGAACGGGTTTGGCGAGACCTTTGACGCCGAGCGCTTCAGCCGGGACGGGCGGAGCGCTTTGCGTCATTGGATTCGCGAAGCTCCGCCCGTCCCGGAAAAGTTCAAGATATGGAATCGTTTCTGGTTTCCACGGGCGTCGTCGCGCTGGCCGAAATTGGCGACAAGACGCAATTGCTGGCTTTCATCTTGGCCGCGCGCTTCCGCAAACCCGTTCCCATCCTGCTTGGCATTCTGGCCGCCACAATCCTCAACCACGCCCTGGCCGGGGCGGTTGGCGCGGCGGTGTCCGCGTTCCTTGGACCCGATGTCCTGCGCTGGCTGCTGGGCCTGACCTTTCTGGCCATGGCGGGATGGGTGCTGATCCCGGATTCCGATGACGGCCTGAAGACGCATGGCGGCGCGATGGGCGCGTTCGGGGCGGCGCTGGTCTCGTTTTTCATGGCGGAAATGGGCGACAAGACGCAGATCGCCACCGTGGCGCTGGCCGCCCGGTTCGAGGCGCTGACCGCCGTGATTGCGGGGACCACGCTGGGCATGATGCTGGCCAATGCGCCGGCGGTGCTGCTGGGCGAGCGCGCCGCACACCGGATCCCGGTGCGGCTGGTGCATGGCCTCGCCGCCTTGATGTTCGCGGTGCTGGGCGTGCTGACGCTGCTGGGCGTCGGGGCGGGCCTCTACGGCGCTTAAGAGGGCTAGCTGAGTTCCCTCCCGATGCGCAGGAAGCGTTCGCGGCGTTGCTCGCGAAGCTCGTCCGCGCTGCGGTTTTCCAACGAGGCCAGCGCCCGGTCAATCGCCTTGCCGACGCTCTGAATCGTCTCAGAAGGGGCGCGATGGGCGCCGCCCATCGGCTCCTGGATAATGTCGTCGATGACGTGCAGGTCCTGAAGATCGTTCGCGGTGATCTTCATGGCCTCCGCCGCGTCCTTGGCCTTGGCCTGATCGCGCCACAGGATAGAGGCGCAGCCCTCAGGCGAGATCACCGAATAGATGGAGTGCTCCATCATCAGGACGGTGTTGGCCGCGGCCAGCGCAATGGCGCCGCCGGAGCCGCCCTCGCCCGTGATGACCGTCACCATCGGCACGCCCAGCGTCAAGCAGCGCTCGGTCGAGCGGGCGATGGCCTCGGCCTGTCCGCGTTCTTCCGCGCCCAGACCCGGATAGGCGCCGGCGGTGTCGACAAAGCTGACCACCGGGATCTGGAATTTCTCGGCCAGATCCATCAGGCGTACCGCCTTGCGGTAACCCTCCGGGCGGGCCATGCCGAAATTGTGATGCAGGCGGGTCTGGGTGTCGCGGCCTTTCTCATGGCCGATCACCAGCACGGGGCGTTTGGTCATCCAGCCCGTGCCGCCCAGAATCGCCGGATCCTCGCCAAAGGAACGGTCGCCTGACAGCTCGGTAAAGGCCTCGATCAGGTTCGATCGGAAGTCGTGGAAGTGCGGGCGGTCCGGATGCCGGGCCACCTGCGTCTTCTGCCAGGGCGTCAGATTCGCATAGGTCTTGCGCAGCTGGTCAGCGGCCTTTTCGCGCAGGCGCTTGATTTCATCAGCCACATCGACGCCGTCATCGCCCTCGCCGTTCGAGCCGGCGGCGGATTCGAGCTCTTCGATCTTCGCCTCGAGCTCGGCGATGGGACGTTCAAAATCGAGATAGGTGCGGGTGGGATCGGACATCGGGTTTTTTATAGCCGCCGCGCGCCCTTTCGACGCGGCGCGCGCAACCTAACGGGGCCTTGCCCCCCTCACAAGCGGCGCAGACGGTTAACCGGCCGGAACAAGGGCCTCCGCGCCCGCATTGGGAAGGCAATGCCAAACCCCGCCGCCCTGCCCCTTCCTGTCCTGATCCTGCTGTTTCTGGCTGCGGCCGCCATAATTCTTGCGGCCGGGTCGCGGCTGGCCGGGGCCGCGGACAAGCTAGCCGACGCCACGGGGCTGGGCGAGGCGATGACCGGGGCGATCATCATGGGGGCGATTACGTCCCTGCCCGGCATTGTCACCTCCGTCGCCGCCGCGGCGCAGAATCACCCGGAACTGGCCGTTTCCAACGCCATGGGCGGCATTGCGGCGCAGACGGCGTTTCTGGTCATCGCCGATTTCGCCTATCGCCGGGCCAATCTGGAGCATGCTGCGGTATCGCTGGCCAATCTGGTGGACGGCGCGGCGCTGATCGGACTGATCGCGCTGGTGCTGCTGGCCGCGTCCGGGCCGGAGGTTTCCATTCTGGGCGTTCACCCGGTCACGCCCTTCCTGTTCGCCGCCTATCTGTTCAGCAAGGACGTGGCCCTGAAAGCCCGCAAATATCCGATGTGGAAGGCGGAGCAGACCACCGAGACGCGCTATGACCGGCCTGACGACGATCACGGCAAGCACAGCATCGTGCGCCTATCGGCCGAGGTGGCGTTTCTGGGTCTGATCACGGCGGTCGCCGGGTTTGCCGTGGCGCAGACCGGCATCGGCCTGATCGAAACCGCCGGATTGCAGGAAAGCCTGGTGGGCGCGGTCTTTACTGCGCTGGCGACATCGACCCCGGAACTGGTGACGACGATCGCGGCGGTGCGGCGCGGGGCGCTGCAACTGGCGGTAGGCGGCATACTGGGCGGCAATACGTTCGACGTGCTGTTCGCCGGCGCCGCCGACGCCGCTTATCGCGAAGGCTCGATCTATCACGTCATGGGCGCCGACACCGTGTTCCTGAGCGTCCTGGCGGTGGTTATGACGACGATCCTTCTCATGGGTCTGCTGCGCCGCCAGCCGCATGGATTCGCCAATATCGGATTTGAAAGCTTTGCGGTTCTCCTGTTCTATCTCGGGGGACTGTTGGTTATCGCCATCTAGCTGTGCAGGAGAGGCAGGCATGTCCCGTTATTCCGAAGAAGTTCCGGCGGATGATGAGCGCGAAGCGCCCTGCAAGGCGATTGACCTGATTATCAATGCCCGGCCCCGCGATCTGGGCGGGTTTTCCGTCCGCCGCGTCCTGCCTTACGCCAGACGGCGCATGGTCGGGCCGTTCATCTTCTTTGATCATATCGGCCCGGCGGTGTTCGAACCGGGCAAGGGCATCGATGTCCGGCCTCATCCGCACATCAATCTGGCGACCCTGACCTGGCTGTTCGATGGCGGCCTGCGCCACCGCGACAGCCTGGGCACGGATATGGTGATCCGTCCCGGCGCGGTGAACTGGATGACGGCGGGCCGCGGCATCGCCCATTCCGAGCGCACCGATGATGGGGACCGCGAAGCCGGTCACCGTCTGCATGGCATCCAGAGCTGGGTGGCTCTGCCGGACGAGCACGAGGAAGCCGATCCCGGCTTCTTCCATCACACGCCGAACGAACTGCCCACGCTAACCAGCGATGGCGGCGCGGCGCTGACCCTGATTGCGGGCGAAGCCTACGGGGTGGAATCACCCGTTCAGCATCTTTCCCCGCTTTTCTATCTGCAGGCGGAGATGGAGGCCGGAACCACGCTGGCCGCGCCGGACAACTATACCGAACGCGCGATCTACGTGGTGTTCGGGGAAGTGGAAATTGACGGCGCGGCCGTGCGCGAAGGCGAAATGGCGGTTCTGGGCGAAAACGCGCCGGTTCGCGTTTTGGCGAAGGACCGCACGCGCCTGATGCTGCTGGGGGGTGAGCCTGTCGGCGAGCGCAAGATCTGGTGGAATTATGTGAGTTCCCGGCCCGATCGCATCGAACAGGCCAAGCGCGACTGGACCGCCGCGGCGCAGGACGGTTTCCCCGAAGGCGGGCCGTTCACCCTGCCCCCGGGCGAGCATGAACATATTCCGCTGCCTGATGATGGATAAAAAACCGCGTTCATGCGTTTAAGCCCCGACCCGCGCCCCGATGGCGTGAAAACAAGGGGAAAAAGACCATGAAGAAATATATCGCGGCGCTGGCCGCCCTTGGCATGCTCGGCGTTGCCGCCTGTGAAGACGAGGCCGAGATCGAAACCCCGGCCGGCGAGGTCGAAGTCGAGGAAGACGGCGACGTCAACGTCAACGAAAACTGATCAGATTGCGTGCGGCGGATCGGGTTTTCCCGGTCCGCCGTTTTCATTTCATGGAGACTACATCATGCGTATTGCCGCCCCCGTGATTCTTGCCGTGCTCGCCCTTGCCGCCTGTGAGGACGAGGAAACCGTGACCATCGAAACGCCCGCCGGAACGATCGAGGCCGAGGAAGATGGGGACATGAAAATCGAGGCCAAGGACCCAGAGAATAACGGATAGACTCGCCGCGCCGCGCCGGAGACCCCCGGCGCGCGGAAGCGCGACAAGCCGCCGCCCTTGCGGCGCGCCGCGAAACGCGCTTCCAATGCGGCAGAAAAATAACACTCGAGGGAGACACCAATGCGCTTTTTAGCCGCCGCGTCGGTTCTGGCGATTTCGCTGGCCGCCTGCGGAGACCAGACCGATACAGAGATTGAAGATACCGCCGCCGAAACCGGCGATGCGGCCGATTCCGCCGAAATGAACGGCGACGCCATGACCGAAGACGGCATGGCGGAAGAGGACATGGCCGCCGGGGAAGACGATTCCGAGGCCATCGTTCAGGCCGCCCAGGCCGAAGTCGACAACTCCGTCGCCGAAATCACGGCCGAAGATGTCGCCAATCGCATCGAAATTCTCGCCAGCGACGCCTTTGAAGGCCGCGCTCCGGCGACCCCGGGCGGCGAGCGCACGGTGGAGTGGGTGACCCAGGAAATGCAGCGCATCGGCCTGGAGCCGATGAGCGACGCCGGATACACCCAGACCGTTCCGCTGGTGGAAGCGACGCTGGATACGGCACAGTCCGATTTCGCCATAGCCGGGCCGGACGGCGACATCTCCCTACAACTGGGCGAGGATGTCGTTTACTGGACCAAGCAGATGGAAAACGAGGTTTCTTTCGAGGATTCCGAACTGGTTTTCATCGGCTATGGCTCCGTTGCGCCGGAATATGACTGGAACGACTACGCGGACATGGACTGGTCCGGCAAAACAGTCGTGATGCTGGTCAATGATCCGGGCTTCGCGACCGAGGATCCGGAACTCTTCAATGGCCGCGCCATGACCTATTATGGCCGCTGGACCTACAAATTCGAAGAAGCCGGCCGGCAAGGGCCGGACGCGGCGATCATCATTCACGAGACCGAACCGGCCTCCTATGGCTGGTCGGTGGTCCGCAACTCCTGGACCGGGCCGCAGCTTTCGCTGGAAACCGAAGACCCGAAAGCCAAGCTGGAAGGCTGGGTGACCCGCGAAAAGGCCGAGGAAATGTTCACGGCCGCCGGGCTGGACCTGGAAGAGCTGAAGGAACAGGCCAAGGAGCGCGGGTTCTCGCCCGTGCCAATGGAAGGCCTGACGGCTTCGGGCACGGTTGTGTCCGACGTCAAGCGCAGCGAGTCCAAGAATGTGGGCGGCGTGATCCGCGGCTCCGAGCGTCCGGACGAGTATGTGCTCTATACCGGCCACTGGGACCATCTGGGCGCCCAGCCGGCCGATTTCGGCGAGGACACGATCTATAACGGCGCCGTCGACAACGCCTCAGGCACGGCGGGCATCCTTGAAATCGGCGAGAAATTCGCCAAACGAGAAACGCCGCCGGCGCGCTCGGTCATGATCCTGGCGGTCACGGCGGAAGAATCCGGCCTGATCGGGTCCGACTATTTCGCGCAGAACCCGGTGGTGCCGCTGAAGGACATCGTCGCGGGCATCAATATCGACGCGATGCTGCCCGACAGCGAATCCCGCGACATGGTGGTGATCGGCTATGGCTCTTCCGAGCTGGAAGACATGCTGGCCGAGGTCGTCGAGCCGATGGGCAAGACGCTGACTCCGGACCCGAACGCCGAAGCCGGCTATTATTACCGCTCCGACCATATCTCGCTGGCCAAGCGCGGCGTGCCGATGCTGTACGCTGAAGGCGGCGAGGACCTGATCGAAGGCGGCACGGAAGCCGGCGAAGCGGCTGCGGCCGACTACCGCGCCAACGCCTATCACGGCGTGGCTGACGAGTACGACGATAGCTGGGACATGTCCGGCATCGTTGCCGACCTGAAGATCCTGTATCAGCTGGGCGAGAACCTGGCGGATTCCGAAAGCTGGCCTGAATGGTATGATGGCAGCGAATTCAAGGCGATCCGCGAGGAACAACGCGCAAGCGAATAAACGCCTAGCCTGTTTCGCAGGCAGTCAGACCGGCGGCTGGGATCACAAGATCCCAGCCGTCTTTTTTTGTGAGGCGGATGGAGGCGGCCGGCACGCGGACCCCGCCCTGCATCTGTTCCCCGGTTTGCATGGAGAGATTGATCGAAACGCCGCCGGGCGAGCGGAAGACCTGCGTGGTTTCGCCCTCCCCGCCCGTGACGCTTTCCGTGCGCTGAAAGGCGACCAGGGCGCCATTGACATTCATCAGCGCGGTTCCCCCTTCCAGACGCGAGAAAAAGACAAATTCCGGCTCGGCCCGGCGTGACCACAGAAAGACGCCGCACTGACCGGCGTTCAATTCCTGCGCGGGCAAGGCCCCGACCGTCAGCGTGTCGCCTGAGCCCTGTGGAAATTCCGCGCCGGTTTGCAGGGCGGAGTCCGTCGCAGAGGCCGGCGCCGGCTGCGTTCCAACTTCCTGAGCCGCCGTGGCGCAGCCGCAGGCGGCAAAGAGAAGCGCGGCGCTAAGCGCCTTCGCGCGGCCAGGCATAGACATAGACGTCCTCATCGCGTTGGAACCCCAGAAGCGGTAGGAAAGCGCGCAGCGAACGCTCTTGGCTGCGCACGCGGGCTGTGACGGTCAGGGCGCGGTCCGCCCCCATACGCGCCAGCACCCGATACTCGCCCTCGCCGTCATCGCCATCAAGCCGGACCACCAGATCCTCCCCCTCGCATACGGCCGGGCCGGTCAGGGGCGGGCCCCGCCAGTCGGCGCGAGGATCGCCATGCGTCAGCGCATCCGTCCAGGCCTGTCCGGCGGCTTCGACACAGCCGGCTTCATTGAACACGACCCGGTCGAGATCGAGCGTGAAGGAGCCGGGGCGTCCGCGAAGCCGGGGATCGATTCCTTCGGCGCGGGCGAGATCGGCCCGCAGGCTGGCCCCGGTCACCGCCAGGCGGTCGCCCGGCCCCAGCGTGATCACGCCCGAACCGAACAGGCCCGGCGCGGCAAGCCCGGCGTCAAGGCTGACGCGGCCCGTCAGCAAGGGCCAGAAACGCAAGGAGACCTCGATATCGCCCAGACGACGGCGCTGGAGCTCCGCATCCTGAATGGAGCCGTTCCAGATTGTGCCGGCCGCGCGGGACCAATCCAGCCCCTGATCGCGCGCGCCGGTCAGCGCCAGCGCGGCAGAGAGCGGAAACCACAGGATCAGGGCGGCGACAAACGCCAGGGCGGAGGCGCCGGCAATGACAAGCCAGCGCGTCATGCGCCCCCCTCGCGGATCAGGACATTGGCGCGGACCGTGGCGCGGCCTTCATTCTTGCGCAGGGTGACCTGCTCCACCGGAACGCCCAGATCACGCTCCACCCGCGCCAGCCAGCGATAGAGCAGAGCCGGATCGGCGTCCTCCAGCCAGAGGGTCAGCGCCCCGCCCTCGCCCGGCTGAGTACGGGAGACGGTCAGGCCCATTTCACGCGCCGCGCCGGTGACCAGCGCGCGCACCGGGCCTTCCGGGCGGCTGGGCGCCGCGGCGGCGTTCCGGCGCAGCTCAGCAGCCTCGCGCGCCCCGGACTGGATCTCGTCCATCAGCTCCACCGCGGAGGCATAGTTGCGGCGCGCTTCGGCGCGGTAGGAAAGCACGGGATTCAGAACGAACTGCCAGATCACGACCAGCAGGACCGCCGCCACGGCGCCCGCCAGCAAGCGCTGTTCGCGGGCGGTCTTGGATTTCCACCAGGCGAGCGCGGCGTTCATGGCGTCCTCACGACGATTTCACTGGCGATGCGGCCTTGCGACTGTCGGGACACGCCCTCTTCCAGCTCCGCCCCGCGCGCGGCGATATTGGCGCGCAGCGTCTCCATGTCCTCGAACGCGGCGTATTCCACCTCGGCGACCAGCTCCCCGGTCTCGGCGTCATAGCGCATGGACTGGACACGCGCGGAAGAAACGTCTTCCAGGCTGCCGGTCAGGATCGTCGCCAGATCGAGGAAGGCGCCGGAGCCGGCCGAGCGCAAAGCGCGCAGGCGGGTGGTCATCTGGAGGCGCGGATTGACGATGCGCGTTTCTTCCGGAAAGGCCTCCGCGAAGACGCTCTCGGCCTCTGCGCGGATTTCATCGGCGCGCTGATTGAGGGCAAAACCCTCCGCCGCCAGCAGGCCGACACAGCCCAGCACGGCGGCCGCCAGCAAGGCCGCGGCGCGGGTGAAAACACGCCACTGGGCGAAGAACGGCGCCCGGCGGGCGAACGCGCCCTGCAGCAGCTCCGTATAGGCGCCGCCGCGCAAGCCGGCGGCGATCAGCGCGGCATAGTCCGCGCCGTCATCGCGCGGCGCCTGACCGGCGTTTTCCAGAACCGGCGCCAGCGGGCCAAGCGCGCCGCTATCCTCCGACCAGACCGGGCCAAGGCGCGCGCCTTCGAGCGCTTGTTTCAGAATTGCGGCGGAAAGGTCCGGGTCCGCGGTGAACCCCGTGCCCGGTCCGGTGACGAAAACGCGCCCGCCGATCATGGCGACGCTGATCGCTCCTTCCTCGCGCGGGATAAGGTCGTAATCGGCAACCACGCTGTCGGGCGTCACGCCCAACGCCGCGGCAGCGTCCAGCCAGCCCTGAAGCACATCCTTGTCTACAATCGCCAGACGGCGGCCGGCGCCTTCCTCCGGCCCAATGGCGATGTGCAATTCGTCCACCGGCCGGGCCGCCATGTCCTCCACCGCGAAACCGGCTGCGGCGCGGGCCTGCGCGTCGGAGCCCGGCGGCAGCGGCGCCCTGTGGGTGACCACCGCTTCGCCGGGCAGAACAAGGACCGTGCGTTCAGCCTCCAGTTCGGTGAAATCGAAATCGGCGATTTCGGCCTGACGGCGCGCGGCGCCGGCCGCATCGACCAGCGCGGCATAGGCGGGCGCGCCGGAACCCGGATCGATGAAAATGAACAGGGTCTGGGTCATGAATCCTGTCCGAACCGGCGGGTCACCACGAAGACATCCCCGCCACCGGGCGAAGCCAGCAGGGTGGACAGCGAGAACTCCGCGCCGAAATGCACGACGCGGGCATTGAGCGTGTAATAGTCCGTGCGCACGCCAATCAACTCCCGCGCATCTTCAGCCTGTTTGATGCGGGAAATTTCATCGCGCGCCCAGAACTGCTCCAGATCGCCATAGCCTGTATCGGGCCGCTCCGCGATCACCCTTTCAGCCGCCTCCGCGTCCAGCCCGGCGCCGACCGCCATCACCAGCAAAGGCCCCTGTCCGGGGCGAAGCGTATTCACGTTCAGCGGCGAGGCGCTCTCGCTCGGGTGCGCACAGACATGCGGGCGGATGCGTTGGAAAATTTCTTCCCCGTATCCGCGCACGCCGCGCAGCTCCTCAACCTCGGCGAACAGCGTGTTGGCGGTGCGATGGGGCGCCGGAAGGCTGGCGTAATAGGAATCCTCCGCGCCGTCCCCCAGCGGGGCGTTGTCGGTGTCGATCCAGTCGACCGCCGCCGCCGTCAGCGCCGCGGCTTCGCCGCTATTGAATTCCAGCGCCGTGAGAAGGCGCTGGTAGCGGGCGGCATTGGCCGCGCTAATGCTACGTCCACCCTCAACATTCTCCGTCAAACTATTGATATTGAAGCAGTTAGAGGCATCACGTAACGCGCCGGAAATTGCCCCGCCTTCGATATCGAAATAGAGATCCCGGCCTGCGCCGGCGGCCAGCATGGAGCGTTCCTCGCTGGCGCGGCGATCCTGCTCAATGGCGGCGGCGGCCAGGCGTTCGGCCCCCATGGCGTACCACATCGCCTGATCGCGCAGCTGGACGTTGGTTGCGCGGCGCACCGAATAACGGATGTCGTCCATGACCGAGAGCGCCACCGCCGACATCACCGCCACGATCAGCATGACCGTTATGAGGGCGGCGCCGCGCTCGTTCTTCCTGCCGTCGACGAGCATCAGAACGCCTCGCCGGTCATGAAAAGCTGATCGACCTCGCCAACGCCTTCCAGGGTCAGGGTCAGGCGCACGATTTCAGGCAGTTGCGGCGCGGCGCGGACCCCGCCGAACCATTCCGGCGACCACTGGCCCGCGCGGGCAAATTCCAGGTTCGCCTCCTGCACGCCGGACAGCAGCACGCGGCGCTGCTCGGGCGTGCGTTCCATGGCGTCCGGCCGCGTGCGGGCAATACGGATCAGCGCGCCGTCTTCAATGCGGTATTCCACAGCCTGAAGCGATCCCCGGCGCTCCAGCGCGCCGGGGTTTTCCCACCCACGGCGGACCAGGAAGAGAATGGTCTGAGAATCCCCGTCCCGCAGGTCGCCGCCCGCAAAAAACTGATCGGCCCGGGCGCCGTACAGGCCGCGCACAGGACGGACGACCGCCTGACCAATATCGCTTTTCAGCGTCGCCCGGGCGAGGTCGATCTCGCGCAGCACATCAGATCGCGCCTCCACCTGCTCCTTGCCGTCGAGCGTCTGCATCAGCATCGCCGTGCCCGCCGCTGTGAGAAGCGACAGCACGAACAGCGCCACCAGCATCTCCACCAGCGTGAAACCGGATTCGCGCGAGACCGTCATGGACCGATGAACCCGCTGAGCACGGCCGCCTGCCGATCCGTTCCGGCAAGGCTGACCGTCACCTCCACCCGGCGCAGGGCGGGATTGCCGGTCGGAAGAATCTGGCGCCGCCAGGTCCAGTCGACCCCGGCCATACTCACCTGGCCCTCTTCCGCGCCGCTCGCCGGTTCGGTCTGGGCCATGGCGGTCTCGATCATCACGTTCTCAGCGACAATGCGGGCGAAGGTGACCTCCTGCAGCCGGGTGGCTGCGCGGGCGTTCTCCGCGCTGACATGCATCAGGGAGATGCCGGCGATAGCGAACACGGCCAGCGCGGCCATCACCTCGATCAGCGTGAACCCGGCCTCGCTACGCTCACGCATCGGACCGCTCCAGCATGAAACCGCCGCCGCCATCGCCCTCAAACACGAAACGCTGCTGGCCGCGGCTGATCTGAACGCGGAAGGGCGTGGAGCCGCCCGTGCTGTCGAACCGGATCAGCGGCGGCGCGTCATCTTCATCCAATACTTCAAGTCGCTCGGCGGATAGCGCGTCGCTGCTGACATTGACGATAACGCCCGACGGCCACTGCACGGCGCGGAACCCCGGCATGGCGATCCATGCCCCGCCCCGCCAGCGCTGGAAATCATATCCCGCGCCGTCCACGCGCACGCCAACCGCATTGCCGGAGATGACCGCCTCTTCCGCCGCGCGTTGCACCAGCGCCGCAAAACGCTCCGCCGATTTTTCGGCGTCGCTTTCCGGCGCAGGCAGCGTCAGGACGACCAGCGCAGACGCCAGCCCGACAATGACCAGCACGGCCATCATCTCGACCAGCGTGAACCCGGCCTCGTGCGAGTATCTTCGATTCACGCGCAACATCAGCGACTTAGTTCCAGTTCCCGATATCGGCGTTGAGGCCTTCGCCGTCCAGCTGGCCGTCGGCGCCTGTCGTGTAGAGATCGTAGGGGCCGTGTTCGCCTGGGAAGACATATTGATAGGGGCTGTCCCACGGATCATTGGGCAGGCGGCGAATATAACCGCCCTCGCGATAATTCGCGGCGCGCTCCACCCCGTCCGGGACTTCAACCAGTGCTTCAAGTCCCTGCTCGGTCGAGGGATAGACCAGCATGTCCATGCGGTAGAGCTCCAGCGCTTGCTCCAGAAGGCGGATATCGGCGCGCGCCTTCTCCACCCGGGCCTGGTCGCTGCTGGGCAGAACATTGATCAGCACCACGGTCGCCAGAAGCCCGATGATGAAGATCACCACCATCAGCTCCGTCAGGGTGAAGCCCGCTTCGCCGTCACGTTTCTTCTTGATCGTTTTTATGAGCTTTTCCATGGGCTTGAGCCTCCAAAGTTCAGGCTAGAACATAGCCGAGGTATTGAGCTGCAGGATGGGCAGCATGATGGCCAGGATGATCAGGGTGACGAGCCCGCCCATCAGGATGATGATGGCCGGCTCCAGCAGGTTCATCGCCACCTGGGTGACGGTCTCGAATTCGTTTTCCAGATAGTCGGCGGCCTTGTCGAACATCGCCGGAAGCTCGCCGCTATTCTCGCCGCTGGCGGCCATGTGAACCATCAGGGGTGGAAAGGCGCCGGTCTTGCGCATGGCGGTGCTGAGCGCCCCGCCCTCCTGCACGTCGGCGGCCGCCGCGGTGACCGCATCGCGCAGCACCATGTTGGGCGCGGTGGCGCGGGCGGCCTTCAATGAATCCAGAACGGTCGTGCCCGAGGCTGACAGCGTGGCGAAAGTGCGCGCGAAACGGGCTGCGCCTGCGTCCCAGATCAGGCGGCCCGCCAGCGGCAGTTTCAGGATCGTCCGGTCCACGGCGCGCCGGAAATCCTCCTGCTTCAGGGCGCGCGCGAAAACGAAACCGCCCACGGCCAGCGCCAGCGCAATCAGCCATCCCCAGTCGCGCATGCCGCCCGATATGTTGATCAAAATCCGGGTCAGCAGCGGCAGGTTCTGACCCAGCGTGGAAAACTGCTCGACCACGCGCGGGACCACGAAGACCATCAGCGCAGTGACCACCGCAATCGCCACCACGAACAGGACGCATGGATAGACCAGCGCCGCCATCATTTTGCGCTGCATGGTCTGGCTGCGCTCCAGATAATCGGCCAGACGCTCCATCACCGCGCCCAGCGCGCCCGCCGCCTCCCCGGCCGAGACAACAGCCAGATAGAGCGGCGAGAAGGCGCGGCCTTCCAGGCTCATGGCCTCTGACAGGCGGCGGCCCTCCACCACGCGGTCGCGCACCGACAGAAGCGTGCGGCGAATGGCGGCGGAATCGGACTGCAGGGCGACCGCGTTCAGCGCCTCTTCCACCGGCGTTGAGGCGCTGACCAGCAGCGCCAGCTGGCGCGTGGCGAGCACGAGTTCGCCGGAGCCGAGCCGCCCGCCGCGATTGAGCAGGCCGGAGAGATTGAGACCGCCCCGCTTTTCCGCCGCCGGGGCCAGCTTCAGCAGCATCAGCTTGCGGCGCTGCAATTCCCGGCGCGCCGCGCGCGCGGTCTCGGCGGATATCACGCCCTTGGTCCGGCGCCCCTCCGTATCCACGGCGACATACTCAAACGCCGCCATCGGACTCACCACTCTGGCGGCAGGTGCGCAGGATTTCCTCAGACGTCGTCAGGCCGTTCAGCGCGTGCTTCACGCCGCTCTGCATCAGGGTGTCGGAGTGGCGGAAAGCCGCGCGTTCGATGTCCAGTTCGCGCGCATCGTCGTGAATGAGGCTGCGGATTTCATCATTGATGATGATCAGCTCATAGATGCCCAGACGCCCTTCATATCCCTGCCCGCCGCACTGGCCGCACCCGACCTTGCGATAGAGCGTCACCGGCTCATCGGCCGGGATGCCCAGCAGCGATTTTTCTTTCGCGTCCGGCTGGTAGGCCTCCTTGCACACCGGGCAGAGACGGCGAACCAGACGCTGCGCCATCACGGCGGTCATGGTGGAGGCCAGCAGGAAGGGCTCGACCCCCATGTCGCGCAGCCGGGTCACGGCCGCCGCGGCGCTGTTGGTGTGAACCGTGGAGAGGACCAGATGGCCCGTCAGAGAGGCCTGGACCGAGATCTGGGCGGTCTCAACATCGCGGATTTCGCCGACCATCACGATTTCCGGGTCCTGACGCAGAATGGCGCGCAGGCCGGCCGCGAAGGTCATCCCGACCTTGGAATTGACCTGCGTCTGGGAAACCCCGTCCAGCCCGTATTCGATCGGATCCTCCACCGTGAGGATATTGCTCTGGCGATCGTTCAGTTCGGTCAGGGCGGCATAAAGCGTGGTCGTCTTGCCCGACCCTGTCGGGCCGGTGACCAGGACAATGCCGTTCGGCTGTGACAGGGCTTTCCGGAACCCGGCCAGTATTTCCTCGCCCATGCCCAGCGCGCCGAGATCCAGACGGATTTCGGTCTTGTCGAGCAGGCGCAGCACCACCCGCTCGCCATAGCGGGACGGCAGCGTGGAAACGCGCACATCAATGGCGCGCCCGCCCAGCGTCAGGGAGATACGGCCATCCTGCGGCACCCGTTTTTCGGCGATGTCCAGCCGCGCCATGACCTTGATACGGCTCACCAGAAGCGGCGCCAGGCGGCGGGCGGGCGACAGGACCTCCCGCAGCACGCCGTCCACCCGGAACCGGATGGCGAGGCGGTCCTCGAACGGTTCGATATGGATATCGGAGGCCTTGCGCTTGATGGCCTCGGAAATCAGTCCGTTGATCAGGCGGATGACCGGGGCGCTGTCGCCGGTGTCCAGAAGGTCCGCCGTCTGGGGCAAATCCTCGATCAGACTGTCCAGAGAATCCGTCTGTTCTGTCTCGTCGGAAAGTTCCGCCGCTTCGATTCCGGCGCCGGCATAGATTTCCGAAAGCTGGCGGTCGAACTCCACCGGCGCCATGGTTTCCACGTCCAGCGGCGCGCCCAGCGCGCGCCGCGCCTCCAGCAGCGCCCGCATGTCCGCGCCATCGCGCAGACCGACTCGCGCGCGCTCGCCCATGCCGAGCAGCACCACGCCGCGCTCCTTGGCGAAGGCGTAGGCGAGGACAGGATCGAGGCGTTCGCTCATGGCGTCCCTACCGCGGCTGTACCGGCTGCGCGGGCTGGACCGGCTGGACGTCCGCGCCGATCACGCCGCGCATCATGTCGTCCATGGTGATCGACTTTCCATCGGTCGCGTTGAACTGCTCGTTGCGCATATAGTTGTATTTGCGGTCCGTCGCGCCGCGCATATCCGCCGCGCTGCGGATGATCGTCGGACGGATGAAAACCATCAGATTGGTGCGCTGCTTGGTGCGCCCTTCCGTGCGGAAGGCGCGGCCAATACCGGGAATGTCGCCCAGCACCGGCACTTTGGACATGGAAATCTGCTCGTCATCCTCGATCAGTCCGCCCAGCACGATGACCTCGCCGTCATCGGCCAGCACGGTCGTTTCGATCTCCCGCTTCGATGTTATCAGCTCGCCGCTGACCACGTTCGCCGAACCCAGCACCGAGGAAACCTCCTGGCGCAGGAACAGCTTGATCGTCTCGCCCGCGCCGATCTGCGGCTGAACGATCAGCTTCACGCCGACATCCTTGCGTTCGATCGTGCGGAAGGGGTTGGTGTTGGAATCGCTCAGCACCTCGCCGGTCGAGATCGGGATTTCCTGCCCGACATTGATCAGCGCTTCCTGATTGTCGAGCGTCAGGACGGACGGCGTGGAAAGGACATTGGAATCCGTGTCGTCATCCACAGCGTTCAGGATGGCCCCGAAGATCACGCCGTCATCGTTCTGTCCGCCAATGCCCAGCGCCAGACCATTGATCCCCAGAAGGGAGTTCAGCGCCGCTTCGCGCAGGATCTGGCTGGTCGTGTCATCGACGCTGGAACCGCCGTCATCATCATCGTCGTCGTCATCGTTATTATTGTTGCGGGGCGCGAAACTGTTGGTCAGGGCCGCGCCGGTCAGCGCCAGGATGTTCGGCGCGGACTGGGTGTAGCTGGTGGTCGCGAAGGGCACGGCGGAGTTTTCATTGCCCGCCAAAAAGAATTGCAAGCCAAGCTCACGCGCCGCGTTGTCCGACACTTCCACGATGATCGCCTCGACCAGCACCTGCGCGCGGCGCACGTCCAGTTCTTCGATGATGCGCTCCATCTCTCGCAGGGTTTCGGTCGGCGCGCTTATGACCAGCGCGTTGGTCCCGGCGTCATAGGAAATACGCGGCCCGCCGGTTGGGGTCGGCGGACCGCCTTCCGCCACGGTTTCCACCGAGGCGGCGATCTGTTCCAGAACGGGCACGAGGTCCGCGCCATTGGCGTGCTGAAGGCGGATCACGCGGATCGTGTCCCGCCGCATGTTTTCCGTATCCAGGTCATCGATCAAGGCGCGAACGCGGGCGAGTTCCGCCCCCTCGCCCCGGATCACCACGCTGTTGCCCGCGCGCACCGGCGTCACGGTTACGCCGCCGGCCAGCCGGCCGTCGCGGCCCGTGCCCAGCACGTCGCGCAGGGTCGCGGCCATTTCCACCGCCGACATGTTGCGGACCGGCACGGTCTCGAAGCTGGAGCGGTCCATGTCCATTTCATAGACGACCTGGCGCACGCGATTGAGGTTGCCGGCATAATCAACCACGACCAGCGTGTTGGCCGCGGGATTGGCCGTAACCTCGCCCTGCGGATTGATGATCGGGCGAACCGCGTCGGCCGCTGCGACCGCGTCGACATTGTCCAGCTGGATCACCGTGGTTGCGAACTGATTGTCGGTCCCCGCCGCGGTGCTGGCGCCGGCGTCGCCCGCGGCCAGCTCTTCCGGGACGATGCGATAGGTTCCATTGCCTGCGCCCACCACCGCGAAGCCATTAACCCGCATGGTCGACATGAAAACGTCGAACAGTTCCTCGCGTGACAGCGCCGACTGGGAGGTGACGGTGACATTGCCGCGAACCTGCGGATGAACGATGAAGGTGTAACCGGTCACCGAGGAGACATCCTCGATAAAGGTCTTGATGTCCGCCTCGCGCAGATTGAGCACCTGACCGCGCTCGCTCTGGGCCATGGCGGCCTGAGCGCCCGAAAGGGCGATCAGCGCGGCCATGGCGAGCCGCTTGAAGAATTCACGTGTCATTCGGTTTCGTCCCCCAGCTGGATCCGGCGCGTGAGGCGGTCGCCGTCACGGCTGATCGTCAGCTCGATTTCACCCTGCTGTTCAAAGAGTTGCGCCAGCGCCGCCGGATCCCCGTCCTGAGTCAGGCGCTGACCGTCGACGCTTTCCAGAACATCCCCGTTCCGGAGCTGATACTGACCCAGAAGCGCGGCGTCCGCGGATTCAATACGGAAACCCTGGAACCGCGCGCCCTCGAAGGCCGGCGCCAGCGAGACGCTGCCCAGAAGCCCGCCGACATCGACGGTCCGGGGCGCCTGGACCCGCTCGCTATCGGCCGATGCCGCCTGGCCCCCGAAGGGTTTGCGGCCGCCATCCAGATAGAGGCTTTCCGGCACGCCATTGCGGCGGATGATGACACGGTCCGGGAAAACACGTTCCAGCGTAACGCCATCGAGCAGGGACTCCCCTTCCCGGAATGCGCCTTGCGTGTTGTCGGGCAGCGTCACGTAGGCCACGCCATCGGCCCTTTTGAACCCAGCGCGAACGCCGTTCAGCTTCAGGTTCAGGGTTGTTTCCGGCGCGTCCTCAACCTGCGCCGTCCCGGCGACGGCGCTGCGGTTGAAGGGGTCGAAACGCCAGAGAACCGACCAGTCCTGCGCCCCGCGCGCCTGCATCGCCGGCTGCGCGCTCGACAGGGCCGAGCTGGTCTGCGGCGCAAACGCGTCTGGCGCGGCGAATGTCCAGATCAGGCGGGCCAGAATAATGGCCAGCAGGACGGCGAGCGCCAGCTCCGCGCCGAACGCCGCGCGCCGCAGGGCCGGCGCGGCTTCCTGCTGACGGTCTGCGGTCGGTGCGTTTTCGCTGATTTGAGCTTCGGCTGCGCTCACAGAACAAGTCCCGTTCTTGTTATTGCAACGCCATCAACCCCCAAGGCGCGAGCGCTTCGGGGGTTGATGCGTTGATACGACTGCCCGGCATCCTTGCGAAGCCGGTTTCGGCCGCCCCTAGAAGCGGCGCTTCAGGCTGACCGAGAAAGTCCGGCCAATATCGTACTGATCGACGATGATAGACGTCGCGCCGTCCGATTGCGACGCCTCGTAATCGTCATCCAGAATGTTGTCGACCTGGAAGCCGACCGTGTAATCCCCGCCCCACGCGAGGAAATCGCGGCTATAGACGAAGTCCAGCGTGATCGGCGGCTCTTCCAGAATGGCAGGCAGGTTGGAGCTGAGGTTTTCCGTGGCCCGGATCCGCTCGCCCGTGAAGTTGACCAGCAGCGTCGCGCGCGACATCGCCTCGTCGTCTTCATAGCCAAGCTGGATGTTGAACAGGTTCTCCGAGAGACCCTGCAGGTTCCGACCGTCCACGATGAAGCTCGCCGCGTCCACGACATCCAGCGCCGGCTCGCCGGCGGAGGGAAGCGCGATGCGGATTTCCCCGTCGGCGCTGACCTCTGACTGGGTCCAGGTGTAGTTGGTCTTGAAGTTCCACGCCTTGGACTCAAGCCAGGGATTGGTGAACCCGAACCAGCCTTCCAGCCATTCATTGACCGGCAGCGTCTTCTCGAATTCGAATTCCAGACCGTACAGGTCGGCGGAAGGCGCGTTCAGGAAGGACGACGCGAAGGTCTCACCCAGCGAGATGTTGAATTCCTCGATCGGGTTGTCGATCTTTTTGTAAAATGCGCCGAGCGTGACGAACTGGCCGCGGGAGAAATAGTACTCCAGCCGCGCGTCAAAATTCTCGAACTCGGAATTGGTCAGATACGGGTTGCCGCGGAAGGTGGCGTCCGTTTCCGTGTTCTGGAAGATCGAGAACGCCGTTTCCCGGAACTGCGGCCGCGCAATGGTCTGCGAGTAGGCCAGACGCAGCTGGGTATTCTCCAGCGGGTTCCAGGTCAGGGTCAGGGCGGGCAGGAAATATTCGGACTCGATGGCCGAGTCGAAATCGGTGATGGTCGAACCGCCCTCGATGCCGCTGACTTCGCCGACATTGAACGTATCGACCACCTGGATCGATTGTTCGTAACGGCCGCCGGCCGCGATGCGGATATAGTCCGTCAGCTGGGCGTCGACGCCGACATAGCCGGAGTCGATCTCCAGCAGGCCACGGAAATTGTCCGGGAACAGGACGCCGCCCACTTCGACGATGTCGAACAGGCCAGCCTGAACATTTTCCGGGCTGTAGATCGAGTCGATGCGGCTGAAGAGAAGATAGGACGGCACCGTGCCGGAGAAGCGGTACTGGCGCAGGAAGGTGTCGCGGTTTTTCTCGTAGTAACCCCAACCGGCTTTCAGCTCGACATCGCGGTCGAACACCGTGACCGGCAGGACGCCGTCAATGCCGACGTCGGTCGAGTCGTCCTCGACTTTGGAAAATTCGGTGAGGTTGCCGTCGGTCCGGCCGCGATAGCGGAAGACCTGCTCGCCGGTTCCCGGATTGACGCCTTCTTCATAGAAGAGCTGCCGGTTGTACGGCGCATCGCGCATGGCTTCCGAATAGGACGCGCGCCAGTCGATCGAGGCATTGTTCAGCGCCGGGAAGATGTGCTCCCCGCGCAGCTGGCCCAGCCAGACCTGGCGCTCATACCACTCGGTATTGTCGATGCGGATATTGCGGCCCTCGGAGGCGTTGAAGCCCTGCAGGGTGCGCGCCTCCTTGAGCGAGGCCCGCGCCAGCATCCCGGTCGCCGTGACCGTATGATTGTCCAGAATGTCCGCGCCAACCTGCAGCAGCGCGCTCTGATTGATGTTCTGCTCGGTCGAGAAGCGGGCATAGTCGTCGCGCGTCTCGATGCCGTTCGCGCCAAGGCGGATATTGCGGCGTACGCCTTCCTTGTTGGACCACTCATTATCGTGGGCCAGGGCGGCGATGACGCCGAGGCTGAAATCCGGGTTCAGGTCAAAGCGGTCGCCGGCCTCGATCGAGAAGCCGCCGCTCGGCTCCAGCTCGCCCTTCTGGACGACGAAGTCTGTCCAGTCGGCCAGTCCGGTCGCAATGCCCTGGCGCACCGCCGGGTCGACGCTGGAATCAATTTTCGTGTCAGCAAACACAGGCTCCAGCGCCTCGGGAAGATTGCGCCGGCCATCATCGAAGCCGCTGTAATCGGAGTCGCCGCCGCCGTTATAAAGCAGACCATCGCGAAGCGTGGTCGCGGAATTGATCTTGCCGGAAACGCCAATCTCCAGGAAGCGGCTGTCGGGCAGCGCCACGGTTTCAAGCGCGATCACGCCGCCGCCGAAATCCAGGCCAAACTCAGGAGCGTAGGTTTTCTGAACCGTGGCGGACCCGATAATGGATGTCGGGAAAAGGTCCATCGGCACGGCGCGGCGCAGCGGCTCCGGACTGGAGACCAGCGCGCCGTTGAGAAGCGTGTTGGAGTAGCGGTCATTCAGGCCGCGAACGACGGCAAACTTGTCGTCGGCCACCGCGATGCCCGTGATGCGGGTCAGGGCGCTGGCGATATCGGCGTCGCCTGACGTCTCGAAATCCTGCGAGTCGAGCAAGCTGGTGATTTCCGAGGTGACGCGCTTTTCGTCGGGAATATAAGCGCCGCGAACGACGATTTCGTCGGTCGGGGCCGCTTGAATGTCGGTGCCTGTGTCTTCTTGGGCGAAGGCGGGCCCGGCCGCCGCGAACATGGTCGAAGACAACAGGGCCGCGGTGAATTTCAGTCGATAGTCGGACATCTTGGCGTCCCTAACCCCCCAGGGCGAAACTTGAAAAATAAAGACGGAAAGGCGCCCGGCGGAGAACCGCCGGGCGCAATCCGCGCTGCTTAGTCGGCCGGGTTGAAGGTCCAGCTCTGGTACCAGTCGTCCGAAGCGTTCTCGACGGCGCCGATGTAGTCGACACTGTCGAAGAAGGCGTCGATCGTGGCCGGATCAACCGCCTGGACATCCTGTTCGGCGTCGCCCGGAACCAGACCCGGCAGGTCATCACGGAAGGTGAAGCCGCTGAGCGTGTTGGTTGCCGTGGAGATGTTCGAGAAGCCGCCGAAGATGCCGGCTTCGTCGATGCCGTCGGAGTCGCCATCAAACGTGGTCGGGCAGTCCAGCAGCATGGAGCCCGCGACCAGATCGCCGCTGGCCGCCTGAGCCGCCGTCTCGGACTGGTCGATGTCCACGCACACCGGGTGACCCACGATGATGCCGTTATAGAACTCGCCCGCCAGACCTTCGCGGAACAGCATGCCCTGCGTGTTCACGGCGCTGGCCGGGTTGGAGATGGTCGTGAAGTTCACGATCTTCGGCGCGGTGCGCGGCAGGGCCGTGTTGTCGTCGCCGTTATTGTCCATCTCGAAGCCGCGGTCGCCGGCGTTCGGGTTCTGGTAGATCACGACATACTGAGCGCCGCCGACCCAGCCATCGGTCATGTCGAAGCTGTCATCCTTGTTGCCCAGCAGGACAACGTGGCTGACATTCACGGTGCCGCCGAAGAATTCGACGCCATCGTCTTCGTTGTTGACGACCTGGATGAAGTCGACGTCCGTGGCGTTGCCCACGCCCTGGAAGGCGATGCCGTTCAGCTGGTCTTCGTCGTTGATGTTGAAGCCGGCGTAGCGGACCTGCGTGTAGAACAGGCTGCCGGAGTCGTCATTGGCGGAAGCGCCGCCGAACAGGCCGGAGGAACCCTCGCCCGACTTCTGACAGTCGACCGTGCCGCCCGTCGCCGCGCCGTCACAGGCGTTGATCGGCGCGCGGCCATTGATTACCAGGCCGCCCCACAGACCGCCCGCATTGTCGCGGTCGGTGATGGTGTCTTCCACGTCCGCCCGGGCCGTCAGAACGACCGGAGCTTCGGCGGTGCCGTTGGAGCGGATCTTGGAGCCGCGGGTCACGACCAGGTAGTCGGAGCCCGCCGCGCCGAACACGGTGACGCCCGCCTCGATGGTCAGGGTGACCGGGTTGCCGCCAGCGACAGGGCTGGACGGATCCGCGCCGGCGTCCGTGCCGACAAAGACCGGGCCGACCAGCTCGTACATCGGGCCGGCGGCCAGGGTCAGATCGTCGCCGATATTGCCTTCCAGCGAGCAGACTTTCTGGCCGTCGATTTCTTCGCCGTTATCGGTCGTGCCGGCCGGGCAGTCCTGGGTGACCGGCTCATCGGCGTCCGCGAAGAAGCCGATCGTCCAGCCCGTGGCCCAGTTGTCGGAGGCCGTCTCGGTGCGGCTGAACGCGCCGATCGTGTCGACATCGTCGAAGAACGGGTCGATGGCGTTCACGTCCGTCACGCCGATGCTGCGCTCGCGCGTGCCCGGCAGGTAGCCGCTTTGCAGCGTGTTGCCGTCGATGACGTTGTTCGGGAAGGAATTGAAGAAGGTCGCCAGGTCGACATTGTTGCCGTCATCGGAGAACGGCTCGGCGCAATCGAACAGCGTCGACTGCAGGACCAGGTCGCGGCCATCGGCGGCGCCGATATTGGCGAAGGTCTCGTCCTGATCGATGTCCAGGCAGGCGGCCGGGGAACCGACCACGACGCCGTTATAGAACTCGCCCGCGAAGCCTTCACGGAACAGGATGCCGAAGGAGTTGATGGCGCTGTCGAGGTTCTGAACCACCGTGTAGTTGGACACGGTCGGGTTGGAACGCGGCAGGGCCGTGTTGTCGTCGCCGTTATTGTCCAGCTCGAACGGACGGTCGCCCGCGTCAACCGATTGCTGGATCAGGACGTACTGGGCGTTGCCGACCCAGCCATCGGTCACGTCGAAGCTGTCGTCCTTGTTGCCCAGCAGCGCCACGTGTTTGACGTTCACGGTGCCGCCGAAGAATTCGACGCCATCGTCTTCGTTGTTGATGACCTGCAGATAGTCGGCTTCCGTGCCGGCGCCGACGCCCTGGAAGGCGATGCCGTTCAGCTGGTCTTCGTCATTGATGTTGAAGCCGGCGAACTGGACGCGGACATAGTTGAGCGTGCCCGAGGAGTCGTTGGGGTCGTCGCCGCCAAACAGGCCGGAGGAACCCTCGCCCGACTTCTGACAATCGGCGGAGCCGCCCGTCGCGCTGCCGTCGCAGGCATTGATCGGCGCCAGGCCGTTGATGACCAGGCCGCCCCACTGACCGGAGGCATTGTTCACGCCGGCGTCGAGGTCGCTGGCCAGCGCCACGGCGTCGGAATTGTCGATGTCGTCGTCCGAACCGTTCACCATGTCCTGACGGGAGGTCAGGATAATCGGGGCGCTGGCCGTGCCTTGCGCATCGATCTGACCGCCGGTCGAAACGACGATGTAGTCGGAGCCGGCCGCGCCGAACAGGACCGTGCCCGCTTCGACCGTGAGGGTCGCGCCGTCATCGACGAAGACCGGACCGGAGATGGCGTAAGCGGCGTCAGCCGTCAGCGTCACGTCGGACGTGATGTTGCCTTCCAGAACGCAGGCGTCGATGGAAACCGCGCCATCAATCGTCTCCAGCGTCGTGCCGT